>JAYVJI010000564.1:0-2957 GCA_043769435.1 Verrucomicrobiota bacterium | reverse complement strand
CTCCGAATTCCCCGGCTCCAGCACCCACCCCGCCGCCGCAAGCAGGAGGCACCAGCAGCAATTCAAGCAGCGTAAGCTAACCCCTCAAATCCTGACGCTATGCTCACCGCCCCCGCCATTCAAAACTTCAAGGACACGCTCTTTGAAGCACCGGAACACGGCAAGCCGCCGGAAGTTTTTGCCATTCTGGACGGAGCCGGCGTCCGCCGTCTGCCAGACTTGCTGGAAGATGAGGATCTTGAACACGCTTGCCTCTTCACTGGGGAAACCGATCCCATTATTCTCATCCGCGCGCCATGGCTCGTGAAGCTGACCCGAGACTCCGCCATCACCGAGGTCCTGCTCACCGAAGGCTGGAAACAGAACTGGGGCATTTTCACGGTATGTCCGCACGGGGCCGACTTCGAGGACGTGCTCGACCACTTCCGGGAGTTCATCCAGGTGCGGCTGCCGGATGCCCGTCTGGTCTTCTTCCGCTTCTATGACCCGCGAGTCTGGAGGCAGTTCCTCCCTTCCTGCGACGCCACTCAGGCCGGGCAACTCTTTGACCTTCCGGGTGCCTTTGCTTGCGAGGCTGAGGACGGGGTCTCTTTGATTGTGGATACCCTGCGGGACGGCCTGCCCTACCGTCGCACGGTGGACCTTTTCTCCTCCGCACCTTCCATACCGGCCCTTGAGCCCGTGCGTCCCTGATCCTTTTTACCGGCCCATCCATATGCTAGAGATCCGACCCGACCAGATGCAGATGTTCCTTGACCGTGCGCGTCGCACGTTTCAGGACCGGGTGCTCACCTATCTGCGCACCACTCACAAGGACCAGACCAGCCCGATGCCTGATGACGAGCTCAGCGCCCTGACCCAACGCCTGACCACGGCGGCAGCCACCTACGGCATTCAAACAGAGGCCCCCGTCGTCCAGTTCATCGAAATCGGACTGGTGTTTGGCGAAGACTTTCATAACAGCGGCCAGTTCCCGGCAGCAGAGAGTATCCTGACCGGCGAAGGTGACGGCACTTCCAAGATGCAAGCGCTCCGCGAAGCCGCCGGCAAGGGATTTCAGCCATAGGTGGGTTTCCTGAAAGAGCACCAACAGTTCCACCGCCCCGGGAAATCCACGCGCCCGGCATCTCTCCGCCACCCCGCCGCAGCAACAAGCAGCGACTCTAAATGGCATCCCCTTCCCTGACATGGCTCTACAGCGTCCAGCAGTTCGGCATCAAGCCGGGGCTGGAGAACACCCGGAGGTTGCTGAAGGAAATGCAGCTGCCCGGACCTCAGCAGCGGTTTCTTCACGTCGCTGGCACTAACGGTAAGGGCTCGACTTGCGCCTTCATGGAGAGCCTGCTCCGCGCGGCAGGGGAAAGGACCGCCCTCTTCACCTCCCCGCACCTTGTCAGCTGGTGCGAACGCATCCAGGTCCAAGGCCGGATGATCCCTCAGGCGGAGGCCGACGCAGGAATCGACGCGATCCGCCAACTTGTCGAACCTTGGCGACCGCATCCCACATTCTTCGAACTCACCATGATGCTGGCCCTTGACTGGTTTGAGCGCAGCGGCGCGGAAAGCATCGTTCTGGAAACCGGCATGGGAGGGCGCTGGGACGCCACGAACGCGCTCACTCCTGTGGTGAGCGTGCTCACCGCCATCGGGCTGGACCATGAGCAATGGCTGGGTTCCACCTTGGCGGAGATCGCGGCGGAGAAAGCCGGCATCATAAAGCCGGGCATTCCTGTAGTGAGCGCCCCGCAGGAACCGGAGGCCGAAGCCGTCATCCGCGCAGCTGCAGCCGCAGCCGGGGCACCGCTCACCTTCATCACAGAACCCTGTGATGCGCCCCTTCCCTTCCCCGGCGGGCACCAGCGTTGGAATGCCGCGCTGGCCGTGGCAGCGGTGCGGACTGCTGGATTTCGCCTGACCCCGTCCGCTGTGATAGCCGGACTGCGGAGCACCGTATGGCCGGCGCGTTTTCAGAAGCTGCAGGGAGGCCGGCTGGTGATAGACGGAGCGCATAATCCTCACGCTACCGCCGCTCTCGTGGCAGCGTGGCAGGATGAGTTTCCCGACGAGAAAGCAGCCATCGTCTACAGCGCCGTCGCGGCCCGGGACTTCCGCACCACCCTAGCGATACTTGCGCCGGTGTCCGCCGCTTTTTACTTCGTGCCACTGTCATCACCCAGAGGACTCCCGGTGACGGAACTGCTGGCAGCCAGCCCACCGGAGATCCCGGCCAGCAGCTGGAAAACCCTGACAGAAGGCCTTGATGCCGCAGCCAACAGCAACTGTCGAGTCCTCGTTTGCGGCTCGCTTTACCTGTGCGGCGAGGTCCTCGCCATGGAAAGCGGTACGCCCTTCGAAATCAGCGGCCAGTAGAGCGGGAGCCCCTCCCCCTCGCAGGCCCCTGCGACGAGGCTGCATCCACGCGGTCCAGACCCAGTAGAACCAGTTCGCGATGGTGGACGCTGAGCTGCTGCAGCTTCACAGTCCGGAAGCCCATTCCCCTCATGCTGTGCAACCACACCTCCTTGTCCACAGCTTCTGTGAGATCCGTGAGTTTCAGGGTGATGAGGGCAGAGCGGATGGAAGGAGACATGCCGATAAAGCGTCCGCATTCCTTGATGGCCACAGCGGGTGATTGATTCATATCCGACATGAACCACGTCGCCCGTCCACCGAGATCGCGTTTGCTCACAATTGCCGCCGGCTTCCGGCAATGCAGCACCCACGGTGCCACGGGAATGCCCTGCGGGAGTTCTGTCACAGCTGAAGCCATGACCACGGGAGCCAGCCGGGCAGGATCCACCCCAATACAGGAAACACCGCGCTTCAGCAATGCCAGCAACACGCCACCCGGCGCGCAGCCCAGCTCCACCACTACGTCTCTGCTTGAAAACTTCAGCCCGAAAAACCGGGCCGCCTCCTCCAGCTTCAGCCATGCACGGGAGGGCGTGCCTTCCGGG
>JAYVJI010000563.1:0-5016 GCA_043769435.1 Verrucomicrobiota bacterium | reverse complement strand
GCTCAGCTGACCTGACTGCTGGTGCGCGGCCGCTAGGTTGAGCCAAAGTGTGAGGCTGTCTGCACGGTCCGGCAGGGTGGGTAAAACCCTGGCCAATCGAGCAACCACGCGGGCTGGCTGCCCATTTGCCAGCCAGCATTCCGCTAGGTTATTCAGGGCGGCTAGTGTTTCTCCGGAGCCGGGATTTTGCCGGTTGAACCATGATTCGGCAGCCGCCAGCAATGGCTCTGCTTCGTCCATGCGAGACGCCCGCAGGAGGGTCTGTCCCATCTGGCCGTCCAGCGCAGCCTGCATAGCGGGGCCATCGGTCCCCATTGCTGATAGTGATTTTCGTGCGGCGGCGAAATGTGTCAGGGCGTTCTCCCACTGTCCAAGGGTGTGCGCCTCAATTCCCAGATATCGTTCTGCCATGCAGCACGCGGTGGCATCCGTTCCGGACTCCGCCTTGGCGGTTTTTCCCTGGGTGGCGGCTTCTGCTAGGCGGCCGGATTTCAGCAGGAGTTCAGCAAAGCGGGCGCGGGTGATGGCAGTCTGAGCGGGTGCGGGGGGCTGAACTTTCAGGCGGTGATCAAGAGCGAGTTGCTGCCACCGGATGGCCGGGGCGGCATTCTCTGCGGCCAGTGCGGCCTCCTCCGCACAGGCGGCTATTTCCGCTTCGCTGGCCCTAACACTGAGAAAGGACGCGTAGGCCTTGTCCAGCCACTGGCGGGCCGCCTCGCGGTTGCCCAGACGGTCCTCTATGCTTCCCATGACCTGCTGGCCGCGGGCCGCATCCAGTCCGGTCTGGTCTTTGATCCATCGTTCGGCCAGCGGTTTAGCCTTTACGAAATCCCCCGCGGCTATGGCGGCGTCAACCTCCTTGGCAAGGTCCTCAGCAGCGGCTGATCCTAGGAACAGCGCGCAGAAAATAATGATAGCCCGTTTCACAAGAGCGGCGGCACAGCGATGACGTTCAGCCGGAAATAGTCCGTGCCTGCGTCCGGGGAAATCGTTGCGCGAGCCCGCCATGGCTGGCCATCGCAGGGCCAAGATGCCGGTTCCCGGGCGAACGAATCAAGCGGGGCCTCAGACCATGCGATCAGATCCCGCGAGCGCTCCAGCTGCCACTTGACCTGCGCTGACGGCGCTTGCCAGCAGGCACGGGGCAGGAGGACATCAAGAGTCACGCTGGCATTAAGTGAGGAAACGGAGAGCTTTGGTTTGTAGTGGGCATCGTCCACCCGTGGATCCAGACCGCAGTAGTATTCGATAAAGTTCGGCACGCCATCGGAGTCGGGATCAGCGAAAGGATCGTCATCACTAACGGGAAGGGGAGCCCCCGGAAGGGGATAGTAGCGGTGGATCCAGTCAGCATAGAGCAGGCTGGGAGGAGGCGGTGATGGAGTTTGTAAGCGCAGGCCTCCTGGCATGGGGACGGTGCTCGCTTTCATCCATTGACGGACTTGCGCGGGGGAACCCCATGGCCGCTGTGACACCGTGGAAGTAGTTAGTGCGCAGGTGAAGGCCGCGCTGTAGCTGGTTCCCGTTCCCCCGCCGATGCCACCCGGTGGTATGGTCTGCGGACAGGGAATGCGGACACCGGCGACGTGACCGTCTATGACTTCTGCGCCGGAAATATTGATGTTGGAAGATGGCCAGATCTGGAGGGTAGTGTCAGGATTTATCTGGCAGGCCCCGGCGACGAGGAAGGCGTCCACGCCACGATAAAAGGTCGCGCCCTGAGGTGGTGCCCCGAACCAGTATCGGGTCTGGATGCCGCCGGACTCATATCCCCAAGCGGCTCCCGCAGGAGAAACACGGACGGCGGGAGCCCCTTCATTTCCCGCTGACATCACCACATGGACGCCTTCTTCCCATGCTATTTCCATCGCCCGGTCAAGGTCGCCAAATCGCCCGGAGGCCAGCGTGGTGGAGTGAGCGAAGAGCAGGACGCTGGTGTGATTTTTCAAATAAGGCAGCGACTTCCGGGTCTGATGGTCCGTCACTGCGCCGAGGATGCCACTGATAGCCTGGCTGACAAATGTGCTCACCGGCCCGGGCACGGGGGCATCATAGATGACTACAGATTTGACCATTGCCGCAGAGCCGGGGGCTTTGAGGAAGCCAGTGGTTTGGCCGCCGAGGCATCCGGCCATGCGTGTCCCATGATCATAGCTGTCGTGGTAGGGGTCGAGCAGGACTGGTGGTGTGATCGCCAGATTGTAACCATAGGAAAGCCCCGGAAGGAACGACAACGCGACACTGTTGAAAAGTTCTGGATGAAATGCGTCGATCCCGGTATCCAGAATGTAGACGACCGGGGCAGCGGTGTCGCAGGCTGCTGGGTCATCAGGCAAACAAAACTGGTTGAGTGGCCATGCAGGACCGGCGGGCACACCGGTGGGGATGAGGGCCACATCCTCGCGAATGAGGTAACGCGCTTGGTCGAGCCGGCTTAGCTGGGCCGCTGTCAGCCTGATGGCCACCGCGCTGACTCCGAATTGCGGAAAATCGATATCAGTTAGGATTCCGGTGCGCGGATCGCCCTGGTCCGGCACGGGCACGGCAATGGCTTTGACCTCACTAACCAATTGCTCGTGCGGCACTGCCAGTTCAGGCCGGGTCTGGACATAGTAGCGCGGCGCCTGCTGCGCCAGTCCTGCGGGGGCAGTGGCTAGGAAAAAAAGGACGGCAGTGCAGGACCGGTGCATATGTTAGAATTCCATGCGGAGGGCAAAGTGGGCGCGACCACCCGGCTCCGTGAGCCGCCAGCCATAGTCGCAAGACAGCATGGCATGAGTCCCCCAGCGCAGTTTGAGGCCGATGCCAGCAGAGGCGATGGCTATGTCGTCGCCGGTGGCCTCATTGCTGACCCATCCGGCATCCAGGAAGGCGAGGGGTTGGAGGGAAAAGAAAGATTTGTCAGGGTGCAGGGCCGGCGTATTCAATTCAAGGTTTGTTTCCAGACCAGTGTCGCCCAGCGCGCCAGTTTCTGAAAACCCCCTCACGCCATAAGTCCCGGCTGCGGAAAAAAGCTGCACGGGAAGGACCGGCTCACTGGCCCATTGACTGCTCAGCCGCCCGGCAAGACTCCAACCAGTTTCCCATTCATACAGATGCATAGCAGAGATCCTGGCGAGGAAATAGTCGGCAGAGGCCCCGGTGCGCAGGGCTCCATGGGCAGCGGCCTCACCGGCCCCGGACAGCCCGCCTGGACTCCAAATCAATTCTCCGTGCAGGCTGGTCCGCTGCGGTCCGCTGGACCGCTGTGCATTCGCTTCCAATGTCAAGTGCCATGCATCTGCTGACGCTGCGGCACGGAAGTCCTCCACGGCGACGCCACTGGTGGTGTGGAGGAAATCTATGCCCGCGCCCACGTCCGTTTGCCAATCATGGACGACGGGTAACGGCACCAGATAGCGGCTGGTGGCTGACCATGTCCTGACGAACGAGGAGGCGCGGAATCCGGGCAGCGGCACATCCGCCTCACCCTGCATCCATTGGCCGCTGAGGCGCAGCTCATGCCGCCAGGGGAGGAACCAGCGCAGGCCGCTGCGGGCTCCCTGAAACGCCTCCGGATCGTTGCTGGTGAGGGCTTCTGCGCTTATCCAGAGCGGCAGGCCCAGCAGGTCTGCGGCCTCTACGCCAAGGCCGTAGCGGTTCTCCCCCAACAGGGCGATGCCGTCATTTCGCCATGTTGAAAAAACGCGCAGGGGGGCTGCGGACTGAAGTGCTAGGGTCATGTCCGCAGTGGCGGTTTCACTGCCGGGGGAAAAGGCAGCACTAACGGCATGGAGCGGGTTCCGGTGCGTCCATGCGAGGCCTTCCGCCACGTTCTTCATTGTTAGGGCGGCACCCGGTTGATGCCGCCAGGCCGATGCTACGGCCTGACGCATCCAGCCGCTGCCGCCTTCCACTGCGATCTGGCCGTAGCGCCCCTCCGTGACGCTTACCTCCAGCTGATCTGGTCCCGGAGAAGTCACCTCCACGTCGGTCACGGGCCAACCGGATTCCTGATAGCAGCGAAGGACCGCATCTGCTAGCGATGTCCTAGTCATTGCGCAGTCGGCCATGCTCCGGAACGGCGCGATGATGGCCTCGATGCCAAGCGCGCTGAGGGGAGCGCCCGGTAGGCGTGCGTTCTCCACGTTGATCTCCAGTGCTGATGCCGGCAAGCCTGCCGCGCTGCCCGCCAGGAGCAGGAACCGTAAAGCTGGCAGGTGCCGGCGCATCAATAGCATTGATCTCAGTGTGGCCCGGCAGCGGCTTCGTCGATGGTCTCCACCGCACTGACGGCTTCATCGGGATGCTCCCTCATGGCGGCTGTGGCTTCGACCACGACTTTGGCATCAGGCGGAATTTCTGCGCGGCTGCTTATAGCGTTAATCGATCTGGCAGGGAAGGCCTCGCGCAGCCTAGCGAGGAGCGCCTATGCTGGTGTCTGGGCGACAATGACATAAACTGGCGCCGCTTTTTCCACGACGCCGACGGCTCCGGTGCCGCGCGTCACGACGCTGTCATGCGGACGGATGCCAGCGGGTTTCTGAGGCAGTGAGAACATGACGGCGAGGAGTGCAGCGGCCATGCCGGCGCCAGCCCATGCCACGGGTTTGGCGGAGAACCACTCACGCAGCGCAGGGATGAAGCCGCCCGTCCGGACCTTGTGTGGGGCCTGCTCCCGGCGTCCGTAGGCCTCTTCCCACCGGGCGCGCAGGCTCTCGGGCAATGGTGGCGTCTCTTCTACCGCTTCTGGAGTTGCCTCGCTGGTTTCTGAGAGAACCCGGAGCGCCGCGCTGGCCTGGCGGCGTTCCGGGCTACGGCTGGGCGCGGCTTCCCAGTCAGCCCTCAGGGAGTGGGAGGGTGCTTCCGTAGATGTGGATGGCGTGGGCGTTCTGAGGGACATGAGATCAGTTGGTTAATAGTGAACTCGCAGGAACTTAGCGGTGCTGGCAAAAAATACAGGAAAAATCAAGGGTCGCATATTTCGAGGCGCGCCCCTAGCTTGGAAAGAGCACTTTCGAGGAAGAGATTCAAGCG
>JAYVJI010000562.1:0-2589 GCA_043769435.1 Verrucomicrobiota bacterium | reverse complement strand
AGTCCCGGAAGGCACCACCGTCATCACTAGGGCTCAAGCTGAAGCCCTAGCAGAACGCATGCGCAACATCCAGAGCCGGTTCAAACCACTCTATGCGGGCGGCGCTGAGTTCGCGATGGAGATAGAATGGAAGATCACTAGCACAGGGCAACTGGTCATCAAACAGGCCCGCCCGTGGGTTGAGTGAGTGGGCTATGCGGATGTTGTTATTTCCTGCTGGCAGTGAGGAACGGTGCGTTTACAGGCAGGCATGAAACTATCGCTGCCGGCCAGAGTGGGGCTTTTGTGGGCTCTGATATGCGCGGCGCTCATCGGTGCCTTTGGCTGGCTGATGTGGCGCGGCGCGCGGGAGCATCTGGAAATCACGCGGCGTGAATATCTGGAGCACGATGCCCGGCTGGCCACCACAAAGCTCCAGGGGATGGTGCGGGATGCGTGGCGGGACGCGCTCTACCTGTCGCGGAATCCAGCGGTCCATGAATTCATAACCGCTGCACCCACTGATGCGGCCCGCTGGCGGCGGATGGCAGAGGATGATTTCCGGGCGCTGCTCTCCGGCAAGCCTGCCTATTTTCAGGTTAGGCTCATAGGTGTGGCTGATAGCGGACGGGAAGTGATCAGGCTGGATCACAATGGGGGGAACATCATCACCACGCCTCAGGACAAGCTGCAGCAGAAGGGTGACAGGGATTATTTTCTGGAAACCGTGGCCCTGCCCGCGGGCTCAGTGTTTCTTTCGGATCTGGATTTGAACAGGGACTTTGGCAGGATCACCGAGCCCTACATTCCCACATTGCGGGCTGCGGCGCAGGTGCGGGGAGTGGATGGAGCGCTCTTTGGGATTGTGGTAATAAATGTCGATCTGCGGGACACCCTAACAGACCTAGCGCAGGTCCCGGACAAGGGCGTGGTGATGGAATTGGCAAATGCCCGCGGTGATTTCCTCATTCATCATAATGCTGAGGCGCTCTACGGATCCGACCTCCAGCGGCCTCATCGCTTCAGCCGCGGGGAGCCAGCTGCGCGTGGCGAGCTGCAGTGGCTCGGCGGGCTCATGCTCTCGCCGGAAAATGGCGCCACTGCGCGAGAGCTGTCGTTGAGATTGAAGCTGCCCGAGCAGGACATGCTGGCAGGCTGGCAGGAGGCTAGAAACCGCGCCATGATCATAACCGCAGTGGCCACATTGCTGGGGGCGGGAGCTGTCGCGTGGTTCGTAGGGAGGATCCTAGCCAGCAATGAAGCCGCTAGGCGCACTGCGGAGCAGGCCGCTAGCGCCCGGGAGGACTTCGTAGCCCGTATGAGCCATGAAATAAGAACCCCACTTAACTCAGTGACCGGCATGCTGGGAGTCCTCGAGCGGAACCGCCCCGCACCCCACCAAGAGCCAGTCCTCCGCTCTCTCCGGGCCGCTGCCCGCCACCTCATGGGCCTGCTGAATGATGCCCTCGACTGGTCCAAGATCCGGGCCGGCATGATGGACTTCTCCCACAGTGATTTTCCTCTGCGGGAACTGCTGGATGAGATCATTCTGACACACCGCCCGCAAGCCATGCAAAAGGGATTGGCACTTTCCCTCAAGCCGGATGCAGCCCTGCCTGCAATGATTAACGGCGACCCCTTGCGGTTGACTCAGGTATTGAACAACCTCCTCGGAAATGCCGTGAAATTCACTACTGCCGGCAAGGTTACCCTAGCAGCGGAAACCAGGAACGGGAACCTCATCCTGACAGTGACCGATACGGGTCCGGGCATCGCGCCGGAGGAAATGACCCGGATGTTCGATCCCTACATGCAGGCAGGTGTCGACGAGGTCCGCCGCGCCGGGGGCACCGGTCTGGGCCTAGCCATCGCCCGCCAGCTCGTGCAGATGCAGGGCGGCACTCTGGAGGCGACCAGCCAGCAAGGGCAGGGCTCTGTCTTCACGGTTATCCTGCCCATCAGTGTGGCCCAGGGCGCGGTCTCCCCCAGTGCGCCTGCGCCGCTTGGCTTGCCATGCATCTCCGGCGTGAAAATCCTTTATGTGGAGGACGTGGCTACTAACAGGGAGGTCATGGAGGCCCTGCTGGAGGAGACTGGCGCGCTCCTCACCATGGTTGGCGATGGAACAGAGGGCCTAGCGCACCTGCAAAATCTCCGGCCGGACATCGCCCTCTTGGACCTCCAGCTGCCGGACATGTCCGGGACAGAGCTAGCCAAAAAAATGGCCGTGCTGGCCCCCGGCCTGCCCATGCTCGCCGTCACCGCTCAGGCTCTACCTGGCACGCGCGAGGAATGCCTTTCCGCAGGCATACAGGGCATCGTCACCAAGCCCATTGACCGCGACGAGCTGATCCGCGCCATCGCCAGCCGCAATGACACCACCGGGGCTCCCGACTTCGAGGAATTACAGAAAATCTTCGCCTCCAGCGCGGCCCGTTATCAGCGGGTGATCCAGTCGCTGGGGGAGGAATTCATGCAACACCGGCGGACCCTGACAGAAGCGCTGGCCTCCGGCAACATCACCGCCCTGCGCCGCCTGCGGCACCGGATGACCACCTCCCTCAGCCAGCTGAAGCTCACCCGGCTGGCCACCGCCATCGATACCCTGAC
>JAYVJI010000561.1:0-2649 GCA_043769435.1 Verrucomicrobiota bacterium | reverse complement strand
CAGCGGTCATCTTGACTGCTTCTCATCGCGGTCGAGACGACCGCGAGCCGCCACAGCCAAGATGGCCGTGTTCCGCTACATCACGACGCGGTCACACCCCACGGGAGTTGTTCGCAGAGCTAAGCTACAAATTGATACTCAATTCTTAGCTACCAAAAAAACTTCTCAAAAACAAGAGGTTCGTTTTGACTAATCCTGTTTTTCATCTAAATTATAGTATTACCTGCCATACTTAAATCAATCGTTCCTACTTTGAGCACCAAAACATCGCCAAAATACGTCGGTATCGACCTCGGGACGACCACGACCGGACTAGCCTACATCCGCTCGGATGGAAACCCGGAAATTGTTCCTAACGCCGATGGGGAACGGATGACGCCCTCGGTCGTGTATTTCGACAAACACGAGGACGTGAAGCTGGTGGGATCTGCGGCGAGGGACGGGGGCGACCCCGACCGCACCGTGCACCTGATCAAGCGGCACATGGATAACCCTAACTATGTGGTGGACATGGATGGCAAGAAATGGACGCCGACAGAAATCTCTGCGCTCATTCTAGCGAAGATGCGGCGGGACTGCTCGACCATCATCGGAGACATCCGGGATGTGGTCATCACAGTGCCGGCTAACTTCAATGAGCTGGCAAGAAAGGCCACGCTGGCAGCGGGAAAGATAGCCGGGCTGAATGTGAAGCGGATCGTAAATGAGCCGACCGCGGCAGCACTTTATTACGCGCACAGTCAGGGAATTCAGGGCCGGATCATGGTGTATGATTTGGGCGGGGGCACGCTGGATGTCACCATCCTGCTCGTGGAGGGGGAGAAGATCACCTGTCTGACTTCTGAGGGGGCGCGCCGGCTCGGTGGATCAAACTTTGACGAGCAAATCCTCGACCTCATGGGTGCGGCCTACAAGCAGGAGCACGGAGTGAACCTCTGGGAAAATGAGCGCCAGCGGCGGCGGATACTATCCAGCGGAGAGGACATGAAAAAGATGCTCTCAAAGCTCCGGACCGTGGCGGATACCATCGGAAATGACCGCGGCGGTCTGACCCGCATCGAGCTGACGCGGGACACCTTTGAAAGCGCAGTCAGCCGCCTGCTCACCCGGACGGTGATGCTGGTAGATCAGGCGCTGAATTCTATCGGCCTGAAGCCAAAAGACATCGACCACGTGGCGCTGGTGGGTGGCAGCACGCGGATGCCGCGGGTGAAGGAACTGCTGCGGGAATACTTTGGATTTGAGCCCAGCAGTTGTGGCAATGTGGATGAGTGCGTGGCCCTGGGTGCGGCGCTCTTTGCCTTGAAGGGTGCGCGGGTTCAGGAAGTCTGCAACCACAGCTATGGCACTCTAGCTCTCGTGGAGGACGCTGCCACCGGTGAGGAGATGTATGCCAATACCATTGTTATACCCAAGAATACGCCCATCCCCTGCTCCCAGAGTCAGACCTACGTCACGAGCGAGGATAATGAGGAAATGATCGAAGTGGAGATCACCCAGGGCGAAGATACGGACCCGAAGTATGTCGACATCATCGGCCGGATCATGCTGGAAGTGCCGCCCAACCGGCCCGCAGGCTGCGAGATCACCGTGACCTACAGCTACGACGAAAACCAGCGCGTGCAGGCGATGATCAAGGACGAGCGTTCCGGAAAGCGGAAACATGTAGCCATTACCTACGAGGGCGAAGGAGTGCTCTCCGACGAAGAGGTCGAGCGCAAGAAAGCCTATTTCGAGCGCATTCAAATCGAGTAGCATTGCTCCGCTCAGACACCAGATTACCATCTTTCGACAATTTCATGTTCAAGTTCATCAGTAACTTATTCAGCACGAAAAAGCCGCCCCGGCTCGTGTTGCCCCAGCACACACAAGCAGTGCCCGCGCCCCTGGAGCCGCCGCCGTCAGCGACTGCGCCGGGCCCCAAGGCCACCGCTGGCAGCGACAAAGCATCCGGAAAAAAACCTCCAGAGGAAGCCCGGCCCGCGCCTCCTCCAGCAGATCACGCAGGAGGTAAGCAGACAAAGAAAAGCGAAGAAAAAGCACCACCGGCCAAGGCTGTTTTCAAGCCGGTGACCGCGCCCGTCGCCGCGCCCATCGTCGGCCCCGCACCCGCCGTTCCGACAGTTGTGCCTGCGGTGGTCCCTGTTGCGCAGAAGGCCATCACTGCCCCCGCCCCTGTCGTGGAACCAGCCCCCGCCAAGCCGGCGGATGCCCGGGAGGAATGGGCAAAGCGAGCCGCCGCCCGGCTGGACACCAATGCCGATCCGGAAGCGCTGTGCGGCATCACCGCCAATATGAGCAAAGACGAAATCTCCACACTCCTCGCCCAGCTCTACCGCCGCCATAACCGTGCCGCCTCCAGCCTAGACGGGAATCTCCGTGAAGAGGCGGAAGCGATGCTCGACATCATCGCCAGTATGCGCGAAAAGTATCTCGACCGGTAAAGCAAGCTGGAGCGGCTGGTTTTCGATACCTCGAAACGGCGCCGGGCTCCTGAGATGGGTGTGACCGCGCCGTGATGTGCTTAAAAGGCGAGAGGAACACAGTGCCTCTCGCCTGTGTTGGCCAGCGGTCATCTTGACTGCTTCTCATCGCGGTCGAGACGACCGCGAGCCGCCACAGCCAAGATGGCCGTGTTCCGCTACATCA
>JAYVJI010000560.1:0-3463 GCA_043769435.1 Verrucomicrobiota bacterium | reverse complement strand
AGGCGTTGATGTAGGGATCCAGCAGCGCCTGCAGCAGCCCGTAGTCCTTTGCGAGCGCCGGCAACGGGGTGCTGCGTTGATGCGCTTCACTGAGGTTGTGCTGGAGACCTTTCAGGACCGTTGCAGGATGCCTTTCCTCAAGCGTGCTGAAGAGATCACCGGTGGAATGCGTACCGGATGTGTAAATACTGAAGGGAATAGCCAGCGCGATGCCGATCATGACGGGACTGATCCACCAAAAAAACATGGGGGAAATCCACCATGCCAGGATGCTCCACAAAATGGCGATCACCGTGATGCCGGTGAAGTTCATGATGCTTTCCTGCCAGTCCACAGAACCGTCGGATTTTCTTCGCTGCTCCGCCCAGCGCACGCCTATTCCCCGGAGTGTGAAAACCACGAACTTACTGTGAAACAGCATAAGAATGGGAGCCATGACGCTGAAGAAAAAAGTATCCGCAACGCAGCTGAGGATGAGGGCGCGGCGGGAGCCAAAATGGCGGGCCACATCCGGCCGGCGGAGCTGCCGGATGAGGATGAGAGCCTTCGGGACAAAGAGCAGGCCCAGCGTGATGATGAGCAGGACAAGACCTGCCGGACCGCTGTGACGGGCATCCATGGCGCGGGTGCCGCCGGTAGCGGCGAGGGCGGTGGCCAATGCCAGAAACATCAGCCACAGGGGAGCAGCTAGGTAGCTGAGAATGCCGTGAAAAAAATTGAGCCGGGCTAGTGAGTTCCAGCCCTTGGCGAATAACAGCCAGATGTGCTGCATGTTTCCCTGACACCAGCGCCGGTCGCGCTTGAGCGTATCCAGCAATGTGGGCGGCCCTTCCTCATAGCTCCCCTCATCCACAGGCAGCAACCAGACCTGATGACCCGCCTTCTGCATCAGCGCACTTTCCACGAAATCATGGCTCAGAATATGGCCCCCAAAGGGCTCCTTGCCAGGCAGCTCAGGCAAGGCGCAGTCATTGATAAAAGGCGTTAGCCTCACGATGGCATTGTGCCCCCAGAACGTAGCATTTCCCATGGCCAGGTAGTTCAATCCCGTCATAAACGGCTCCCCGTAAACAGCCTGAGCGAACTGCATCACACGGCCAAAAACTGTCTCCGCACCAAACACTCTGGGGGCAGTCTGCATGATCCCGATGGCAGGATGCTTTTCCATTATTCGCACCATGTTAGCCAGCAGTTCCCCGCCCATGATGCTGTCGGCATCCAGCACGATCATGTAGCGGTAACGCCGGCCCCAGCGGCGGCAGAAGTCAGATACATTCCCGGACTTCCGGTTGATAGGCTTGCGCCGCTTGCGGTAGAAAATCTTGCCAAATCCGTCAAGCTGTCGGCAGAGTTCCAGCCACGCCAGCTCTTCCTCCACCCATTTGTTAGGATTGTCCGAATCACTCAATACAAAAAAGTCGAAATTTGCTAGTTGCCCGGTGCTTTCCAGCGACTCATAGATCACGCGCAACCCTTCGAAAACCCTGCTGACATCCTCGTTATACACCGGCATGATAATGGCCGTCGAGGTGGCGATATCCGCCGTGCGCTCCGCTTCAGTCATGTTGTGCATGAGGTTGAGCGGATCCCTGCCCTTTCTGCCACTGATATACAGTCCAATGATGGCTGTCCAGAATCCCACACTCAGCTGATAGAAGAGCGGCGCAAAGACGGCCAGCATCAGGATTTCCAGCCAGTTCAGCCGGTCATCCCGCATCATGACATGCCCCAGGAGCCATACCCCTGAGATCAGTGTGAGCAGGACGAGGGTGAAGAAAGTGGAGCGCCGCTTTCGAACAGTGGCCGGAGTGAAATGCGGCAGCGGGTTATACGGACTATTCATCGGGTGACAGTGTAAAGGCCCCAGAGCACCAGCACCGTGAACACTGAGAGCGAAAAGTAGCGCAGCCAGGCATGACGCCCGAGGAAGTCACTCGCATCCTCCGCGAAATCCGTAACCGGCCCGAGATCAATGGAGCGCGGCACCATGCTGGAAAATGCTAGATCGGGTCCGCTTTGCTCGATGGGCTTGCGCATCGCCTCCACCATATCCGGCGGGGCATTTCCCGCTGCCAAAAAGTGAGCCGGGTATTTATTAGGCCCATCACATAGGAGGAAGGCCATGCGGCCGCGGGCATCAAGCTTGCTCTCCGGAACATTCAGGTCGCCCATGATCTCACGCAGCCAGGCACGCTGCATTTTACGCGCCTCATGGATGGTCACCTCCATGGGGGAAACGGCCGGATGACGTGCATGGGTCACTGCGGCCCGGCGCAGGGTTTCCAGAATAATGCCAGTACGGTGGACCCGGTGGTGGATCCGGTGAGCCCTGTAGAAGTCGGCCAAGCGCGCATAAGCATCATTCCACTCCTCCGGGCTGCCGGTGGTGGGGGCAAAGTCTATGTGTATTCCAACTGGTTGTGTGTTCGGTTCCATGCAGCCCTGCGGGCGGGCGACAATGAGGCATCCTTTCCATCTGGCAAGAGCGAGCCCACAGTTCCTGTCAGGTGTCAGGAATTTCCGCCCCCTGTCACCCCTCTCTACGCAATAGTGGTTATTTTAATCTTTGGACGAATAGCCACTTTCTGCTATCTGATTTCTCCGGCCTATCCCGCCGACTCACTGAAATGATCTACATCGCGCGTAACGAAACCCGGCTGGGGCCATATTCCTCAGAACAAATCAACTCCATGCTCGCCTCCGGAGAGGCCCAGTCCACGGACCCCGCTTGGTGGGAAGGCTGTGGGGATTGGCTCACGATCGCGCAGGCACCAGGCATCATCTTGCCGTCTGCCTTTCAGCGGCCAGCCCCATCACCGGCGGCGGTGGCAACTCCCTCACCTGCTTCCCCACAAGTGGTCTACGCCCCCTCCATAGCGATGGCCGCTAGGGATTCCCATATGCTCCAGTCCGCTGAGGTATCAGTGGCCTCCATGCGGGCACTGCAGGAGACCCGGCCATGGGTGCTGCTGTTGGCTATTGTGGGGATCATCATGACAGGACTTATGGCACTGGGAGGCGTGGGGATGCTGGTCATTGGCTCTGTGGGATCAAAAGCGGCGGGTACTCAGCTGCCTGCGGGCATGATGTTGGGATTAGCACTGCTCTATCTGGTGCTGGCGCTGGTCTACCTTTATCCGGTCATCAAGTTGTTCAAATACTCCGGAGCCATCAGCCGGCTGACCCGCTCCGGAGCCGTCCGGGACATGGACGAGGCTCTGGTCCAGCAAAAAAGTTTTTGGAAATTCATGGGCATCATCACCCTGCTCATGATCGTTACCTATGGCATTATTATGGTTGTGATGATCATGACGGGCATGTCCGCCGTCTCACAAATGAAATCGAAATCATCATCCCGCACCATCCCTTTCGGCGAGTCTCCATGAGCCTGCCTTTGCCACGGCGAGCCTTGCCAACAGACTCACGCGCATGCATGCCGGGCTGTTACGGAAGCTCGGCGATC
>JAYVJI010000559.1:0-3800 GCA_043769435.1 Verrucomicrobiota bacterium | reverse complement strand
CCTTGTTTCCCCATGTGGGTGAGATCGTGAGTTCGTAAAAGCGGGGACCAGTGAGTTGAGGCTTGAGGTCCGGATCGGGTTTGAATGAGGTCGAAGGTGTTGCTAAACACCCTGCTAAAAAAAGGCTGGAAACAATTACGAGGAAGTTTCGCATCGAATGGAGAGTGTGGGCAATGGGCGAGGCCGATTAAGGTAGGAACGCCGGTTGCCCGCCGTCCCCCCTCGCAGATCCCGTCGTGTGGAATTCGGGCTCCTCAGAGTGACGCGCCACGTCTGTATTGCGAACGGCGACTGGGACTGGTTTGTTCATGGTGAATAAGACTATGCATGCTGTGAGGCGCGCTGTCTAGCGGACCTTGCGGTGGGGTTTCGGTGATGAATGGCGGGGGCAGTTTCCAGCTTTCCCATGCGACAGTGAACTGCGGCCAAGTGAAGCTTCTCCGCTGACTCCGCAGGTTCAGCCATTTGTTCACGAGGCCATTGACTTCGTGCGCGTAGCGCGTGAGGCGCTCCGAGTTCCCGATCACTCCGTAGTAGTTCCAGTAGCCTTGTAGCTTGCGTCTGAGCGTGGGGACGATGGCCGCAAGCGGAAGGCTGCGGGCCTTGATCAGCCACTCTTTCATCGCTTGAAGACGGGCTCGGAATTTCTTTGCGGTCGTCCGCCTCCTAACGATTCGATACAGCGGGTTCTTCCGCGTGCCCTTCCAGTGTATCGCTGCTTTGTTCAGTCGTTAAAAGCGGATATTCGGTACTCGGTTGGGTGGTATGAACCATCCTTCGCCACCGTCAGAAGTAATTCGGGGCTGGAGAAGGAGGTCTTACTGAAACGGGAGCCCGCTGGCGACGTCAAACGAATCTGGTAACGCCCGGGTCCGCAATATCCAGTCAGGAGAACCCGGCCATCCTCATCGGTAAAGTCGTTAGAGAATCCGCCATCTCCGCCATCATAGCCAATCAGCGTATAGACCACATTCACGCCCTTGACGGGTGCAGGGCGTCACTCGCGACACTCGCGACAATGCGAAGATAGATTTTCGGCGAGATAGGTGGATTGAGGCTAGACCGGAGCGAGTGGCTCAGTTACTTGAGATCGTATTGGTTGCGACTGCTTGAAGCCGACAAACAACACTGAATACAACGCTGCGATAGCAAGCCACGTCCAAAACACTGAACTCGCCAACTCGCGCTTAGCCCACGGCCCAAGGTCGGGCGGAGCGAAGATGGGCACGTAGCGCGTGACATTTGTGTGATTCGTGCTGCCGGTCATATCCCACGCCGCGAACAGCGATGTGAGACCAACGGCGGCAACTGCGATGTAGGTCAGGGTCTTCTGTTTTGCGTTCATAGATTGGAAGCGTGCTCAGGGGCCGAACGACCCCAAGCTCAGCGACACGAGCCCACGAGACGCCACGATTGCAAAAGTAGCTCGAGGGCCGGGTTCGCTGCAGCACATGGTTAGGCCACAGCTTTCTCATGGTGCCCTCTGGCTGTCCGAACAAACTCATCGAACTCAGACGAGCCAGCGAATGCCCGACGGGGAACGATGACGGCAGCCAAAGCGTTCGTGTAGATGTAGGCGTGCTCATCTGCTGCGGCCACTCTCTCAACTGCACGCCACGCTGTCGAGGTCTGGCCAAACTCGCTGGCGTCGGTGACAGCCTCGGGTGAAATCGTGACGCGGTGACGGGTGAACAGCCCGCGACTCTGTCCCTCGCTCACCATGCCCTCGATAATCTTGCCCAGCTTGCGACGATACGCCCAGGGAAAGTAGAGCAGGTAAAGAGGCACGCCGCTGAACAGCGGCAGCAAATCGAGGAACGTCCGCAGCGGCGTGCCGCGCTCGCGGTCGGCCAGATACCAAATGCCGGCGCAAACGAGCAGCCAGATGAACGCCGGGACAAACCAGGAACGCAGATACTGCCGACGGGCGGTGGGCGAGTGGCGATGGAGGGCCGTCTCTATGGGAAGGTCCCCAATGACCTGAATGTCATCGGCCGCGGGGACTCCCCGTTTTTCATGCCATTTCAAGTATCAGGCCCGTGGAGATAAACAGACTTGAGATGCGTAGAAGTCGGGGCTGGCAATACAACACCAAGCAAGGAGCAGCAAATGAGAGCGAGGATACTACCGCCCCTGAAGCGGAATTAGGATGTCTGAGTCTGCGCTTGCCTAAGCAGGGAGACATTTTTAGCATTCACAAATTGAGACTCACACGCTTCCATATTTACCGACATGAATGACTCGCTCTCCAGGGCGCTGGTCAGCGCCCGTGTTACAGTGAGGGACCGGCGGAGTGTCACACTCTTCGCCAGGACACATGAGGTGACAGTGGGGCCAGTCCTGAGCTTTGATGCGCGGGAGCCCAGGCTGACGGGGATAGAGCATCTGCTCGCAGCGGTGGCGGCGGATGTGGTTGGTGGATTTTGTCGGCTGGCGGACCGCCGGCGCCTAGTGGTGGACGAGATCGAGGCGGTGTTGAAAGGAGAAATCGCAGATCCGCTGGTGCATCTCGGGGTTGTCGGCGTGGAAGGCGCGCCGCGTCTCGCGCGGCTGGAAGTGCGCGTTTTTGCGGGATCAAGCGAGCCCGACTCGCGCTTGCGCCCGCTTTGGGAGGAAATGCTGCACCGTGCTCCGGTTATCAACACGCTGCGTCCCAGTGTCGAGCTTGACCTTCATTTCCAGATCACAGGATGATGATCCTTAACCTAACAACAAACTGAATCATGTATAGACTCACCACCGAACAAGGATCCGTCGTAGCCAAGGCACGAGCCATCGCTGAAGGCGTCATCGCCAGTCTGGCAGCTGATGTGGATGAAAAAGCACGCTTCCCCGCCGAAGGAATGAAAGCCCTGGCCGACGCTGGCCTCTGGGGCCTGCTGGTGCCCCGGGAGCTGGGCGGCATGGGCGAAGGTCTGCGCACGCTGGCGGCGGTGGTCGATGAAATCGCGCAGCGCTGCGCCTCCACCGCGATGGTCTACATGATGCATAATAGCGGCGTGAATTGCTACTTGGCGGATTCTGAAAAATTCGCCGCTGTTTTGCACGAGGTCGCCGCCGGCCAACACCTGAGCACGCTGGCCTTTTCGGAAAGAGGAAGCCGCAGCCAATTCTGGGCTCCAGTTTCCATGGCGACAGGCACGGGGGACGCTGTGAAATTAAGCGCGGAGAAAAGCTGGGTCACCGGCGCGGGGATTGCTGATGGCATTGTGGCGAGTTGCGGCTCCGGGACCGGCCCCGGCCCGTCTGTCTATCTGGTGAAAAAGACTGACGCCGGCGTCACGGTGAGCGGTGGGTGGAATAGCCTCGGCATGCGCGGGAATCAGAGCAATCCGATGGCCTTTGCGAATGTCGCACTCGACACCTCGCGCCTCATCGGGGTGGATGGAAAGGGCGACGACATCATGCTAGGCAAGGCGCTTCCCGTTTTCCAAATTTGCCAGGGAGCCATCGGCGCTGGCATCGCCGAGGCTGGTTTCGCCGCCACGCAAAAGCACCTCACGTCCGTTGGGTTTGAGCACACCGGCACGAAGCTCATGGACTTGCCCAACCTCCGTGCCCGGCTGGCCGACATCCGGCTCATAGCCGATCAAGCGCGTGCCTACCTGGTGGCCACTCTCGATAAACTGGAGAGCGGCGCCCCCGACGCCATGCTCCACGCGCTCGCCGTCAAAGCCTCCAGCGGCGAGGCCGCCGTAAATGCCACCGACCTCGCCATGCGCGCCTGCGGCGGTGCGGCCTTCAGCAAGCACCTTGGACTCGAGCGCAACTTCCGCGACGCCCGTGCCGCCATCGTGATG
>JAYVJI010000558.1:0-2255 GCA_043769435.1 Verrucomicrobiota bacterium | reverse complement strand
GAGGTCGATCTTATCCAGTCCGATCCCATACTTGCTGATCACTTTTAGCCGGGGACTGGAGGCCTCCAGCACCGCGCTGGTGATCTCATCATCCCCGCAGAGCAGGCCATCAAAATCCCCGGCCAGCGCCAGCATGCGCGCCTCCGTGAGCGGGCCGCGCTCGGAAACGATTTCATACCCACTGCTCTCCAGCAGAGCATGGTGAGGACCGGGCGTGTCCTGATAACTGGTCGTGGTTAGTAATATCCGCATGCCGGTTCTTGGGCCACGGCCACTGTTTGACAAAGGGAAATCCAGAGGAGTCGTTTCGCCCTTTTCACGTGAAAAGGCACACTCCACTACACGCACATGAAATTTCTGACAGTTCTCCATTTTATCCTAACACTCGGTCTCGGCGCTCTTGCGTGGTGGCAGCACCAGGAGTCTACTGAACTGAACCGGAAAGTGGCATCTCTGCAAAAAGAGCGGGATGCCCTGAGCCGGGCGGCGCGGATGCGGATCGAAAGCTTGCTGGATACCGACCTCAGCGCGGTGCCCAAAGGATTACCGCCTGAATTGCTGGAAGCAGAAGCAGCGGCGAAAGCGAAGAAGGAAATGAAAGAGAAAGGCAGCACCCCAGGCCAGACTGCAGAGGCAAAAAAAGTCCACTCCAATCCATTTTCAGAAATAATAAAAAAGGAGGCGGAATTCCGCAGCCGTATCGCCGCCAGACTGAAGCTTGAGTATGGAGACTACTTTGATCTGCTGAGCCTTTCGGAGCCTAAGCGGGAAAGCTTCTACGGTATACTCGTGGATCAGCAATGCGCGATCCTTCCGCTCTGCGTCATCCTAGCCTCTCCGGACAGCAGCCCGCAGCAGCGGGATTCCGCCCTCGCGGCCATCGCACCGCTGTCCGCGGCGACTCAGGAAAAACTCAAAGCCACCCTCGGAGAATCCTGGGAAAAAGCTGCGGGCTTCATCGCCACCTTTCCAGAGCGCGAGCAAGTCCGCGAATTCAGCACTGGACTGACAGACGCAGGAATGAAGCTCGATGGAGAGCTGGAGAACAAGCTCCTAGACATCTGCACCCGCATCCGCGCTAGCTGGAAGTTCACGCGCGACCTTTCTAACAATACCCTTCCCGAAGCCGCCCACTACCAGCTGACGGCTCTCTCCCTTTATGTAAACGAACTCGGCAACATGTATAGAGCCATAAGGAAGGAGGCTGAGCCCATTCTCTCAAAGGAGCAAAATGAAGCGCTTGCCAAAGCTCACGAGCGCCTGCTTCAGAAAATGGAGGACGGCATGAGGCTCCTTGTGCCTCCTCCCATCGTGCGGGAGTAAGTCCTGTTAGGACGACTACTGAAATTGCCAGGGTGCACCCGGGCCAGTGCCCTCACACCGCAGCGAGGCAGGCTCGCAGGAGTTTCCAAAAGTTGGCGACGGAAGGGATGCTGACGTGTTCCTCCGGGGTGTGCGGCCCCCACATGTCAGGGCCGATGGAAATCATCTGCATTTCAGGGTAGTTTTGACCAATCAGGCCGCATTCCAATCCAGCATGGATGCTGACAATTTGAATCCCGGTGCCGAAGGTTTTCTGATGTGTAAGTTTCAAAAGTCTAACGAGTTCGCTTTCTGGGGCGGGCTCCCAGCCGGGATAGTCATTGCCCTCGCGGCACGTCAGGCCGTGGCCGGCGAAGATGGCGGCAATGGTGTCGGCCAGCGCCCGCTTGGCTGGTTCGACGTTGCTGCGGGAGAGGAGGTTGACTTCAAACAACCCGTCCCGGGTGTCACACATGGCGAGGTTCGTGGAAGTCTCCGGCTGCCCTTCTACCACACGGCTCCAGCATTCCACCCCATGCGGCAGGGCATTCAACGTGGAAAGAATAGCGGCGGCGTCCCCACTGCTCATGACTTCGGTGGCCTCATCAGCAGCGAGGGTGATCGTGAGCCCGGGGTCTATATCCTGTAATCTTGAGCAGATGCGGGAAGCACACGCATCGACCTCAGCCAGCAGGGCCTGTTGTTTCTCCGGCCTAACGAAAAATACTGCTGTGGCCTCGCGGGGAATGGCGTTTCGTTTGTTTCCGCCTTTCACTTTGGCCAACGTCAGCGTGGCCAGCGCGCTCAGTGCCGTCAGCACTTCAGCTAGGACTTTATTGGCATTTCCCAGACCCTTCCCAATCTCAATGCCCGAGTGCCCGCCCTTCAATCCACGGACCTTCAGCGCGAGGCAAATCTGCCCTGCCGGCGGCTGCTGGAGATGCAGTTTCAGG
>JAYVJI010000557.1:0-5272 GCA_043769435.1 Verrucomicrobiota bacterium | reverse complement strand
GCGCGCCCGATAAGGTTCCGCCCATGCTTCACGCCACTGCGGCTCCATCTCCCCTGCCGGACTCCGCGTTTTCACAGACCTTCTTTGCCGCCTACCGCTGGATGCTGCAAGCTCTCAATCTGACTCTTCACCCCGTTTCTGCCGCATAATTCCGCACCAATGAACTTTTCTCAAAAATAAACTCTTGCCGTAACCGCGCCGATCTGGCAATCCACTCGCAGACATGAAACGGCAACTCGGCAACTCGGCAACTCGGCACGAAACTGGACGCGGGATTTACAAACACCTATCCCCCATCCTTCAGGGGTTATCTTGATCTTGCGGTAGTTGGAGTCGGGCCATTGCAGGCACGCCCGGCTGCTGGAGGGGAACAGATTGCTGGCTCCACGGTGGAGGCATTGCCGGCAAAAGCGCCGAAGGCCAAGGGGTGGAAGCCCATCCTTAGTGTGTTGATATTCTTGTGCTGCTCGAGTTCGCTGCGCTCGGTTGAGCCTGCGCCTGAGGGTGAGAAGCACCCATTGAACAGGAAGATCGGGTTCACCACGGAGAAAAAAACAATCGCTGGGGTGGGCAAGTTTGTTTGGGAAATACAGTCATTTGATGATCTTTCCAATCCTGCGAAGCATGTGGGCATCTCCTACGAAAAAAAGCTCCATTTGCCGAAGCTCCCGCACACCGACACGGTCCCGGCTCTCGTCATTGCCAAAGTGCAGCTCTCACTGAAAATCACCCCGCCAGCGGGAGCAAAAATTACCAGGGTTTCCATCAAGAACGCTGCCAATACCAAGGTGACCGCCAACACGGACTACGGCAAACCTTTTACTACAACCGGGCTGTCTGCCGATGCCACTACCCTTTCGCAAT
The DNA here is from genome assembly GCA_043769435.1 of Verrucomicrobiota bacterium. Lineage (GTDB taxonomy): Bacteria > Verrucomicrobiota > Verrucomicrobiia > Verrucomicrobiales > V1-33 > JAYVJI01. Next base: position 4,408 of record JAYVJI010000557.1, on the reverse strand, counting down.
CCGGCGAAATCGCAGACGCCATCACCGTGAATATCCAACACAAAAAGGCCGGCGTCGAAGGTTCTACCACTGCTTCTTTTCAGATACCTTTGGTGCGGGTCGATACCTTGTCGGACACCTTGATACTTTGCACAAAGAAAATCAAAGAAGAAGGGCAGCACGAGAATGAATATGGCTCTGAGCTCAAAGAGTCAGGCGCAATTGAACGGCAATTATACTTTCTTCCACAGAAGGGTGAAAAGGTGTCAATTTCGTGTATCGGCCACTGTCTCCATGCGTTGAGGCACGGATACCAAAAGTGGGATGGCGTCGATGCCAAAGTTTCGATCACGAAACTCGATGACATGGTTGAAGGCAGTGCTATTGGCTTTCTGCAGACTTTGGCAAACAAGGGATGGACGATCTATTACATCTCAAAAGACGCAACAACGAGAAGTGGGCGGCCAGGCCGCAAAGTGATTGAACAGCTCATGCCATGCACGGACGTACTGAATTGCGCTGTTCAAGGGAGTCCAGGCCAAAACCAACTGAATGCTCTCTGCGCCCTTCCCTGGGCTTTCATTGTCGAAGCTAGCGGCTTACATGTCGGGATGTCCTTGTCGGGAACCCTTTACGAGGCTCACTATCTCAAGACAGGTGATGATATTTATGATAACCGCCTAAAAGCAAAAGATTTTGTATTGTCTCAGGATTTTGGATTCATCGCGGTTCCTCCTCCTTAACAGTCACTTTTAATTATGAAACACATCAAAAGCATACTCCTGTCATTTTTTCTGCTTACGGTCTGCACGCACAGTTACTCAGCCGATCTGAAGCCCAATGTCTATTGGAGCATGCCCGCCGTTGGAGGTGAATTGATTTGTGCGGCGACGGGAGCGATTGGGTCTGCGGAATACAGCCAAACGCTCCAATATCGGTTAAAGTCCGGAGGCGTAGTGACCTTTGACCATAGCTCAGTTGAACCTTGGTTACTTTCTCCCAATCGGGAATATCTGTCCGAGTCGAGTGGGATAAATATCTACCGTTTGTCGGACGTGTCGCGTTCATTGAAAGCTGAACGGACATATAGCGTGTGGCTTTACCGCAAGGCTGAAGGTCGCACTATGACCAAAAAGGAGCAGGACGCATATTTTAGAGTTCTGTTCGATGATTACTGGCTTGAGCGAAAGCGACCTGGAAAGACATATGAGGAAGCGCTGGAGCTGGCCAAGACGGACCCGAAAATATACGAGGAAGTGAACGATGCCATCAAAGAAGCCCGTGAGATGATCAAGCAGCAATTGTCTTCATCTGAAAGGTTGATGGAATTTAACACGGCTGGCTGGCTCAATGCAAACACACTTGTAGCCTGCGTCGGTAATATTGAAGACTACGGCAGCCTCACTCTTGCCGTGAACGTCGAAACTAAAATTGTTACTTTCTACGTTCGTTCACTAGCGATAGTAACTGAGCCCGAATTACTGAAGCGCGATGATCCTTGGCTATCCGAGCATTTCTTCATCTCTGAGGACTTAGCGGCGAAGGGTCTGACATTGAAATTTGAGCGTGGGGAAATTCCTGCAGAAGTTCAGAAGCTGTCCAATGATCTTCAACGGCGGCGGGAACGTGAGAGTAAGGAACGGAATGCTGAATGGAAACGATACGAAGAGGAAATGAAGCGGAAAACACCTCCGAAGGAGTAATGAGGCGACAGCCGCCGCTGGTGCAAGCCATCGTCCGGTTTGCATCGCTAGGCATCGGCTGCCTGGTCTTGGGCTGGCACCTGTGGTTGGCTGGCTCGTCGGTGCGCCTGCAGCCAGCTCAGGCCGACCCGCTGCGGGGGGTGCTTTGGACTTATGTGAAGACCCCCGAGTTGCTCCGCCAACTGCCGACGGACGCGCGCCTGTCTTTTTGGACGCCGCCCGACGACCATCCTTGTGTGGCGCTTTCCCAGGCTCGGATGCTGGCCCCTTTCGCCTGGCCCCGCAGGCTACTGGACCCACGCGATCCCGCCAGCCTTGAAGAAGTGGATGCCGTCCTGGTCCCGGAATGTTTCGCGAGCCCCTGGAAGCAACTGCTAGAGGAACGCAAAATGCCCGGATGGAGGATGCTGAAAAGGGCGGAGGATGAGCATTTGTCCGTGCAGTTGTGGACCAATAACGAACCCGGCTGGTTAAGTGCAACCGAAGCAGGTGTCCGTAACCCGACGGTGCCATGGGGGGCCATCTTGCTCTCTCTGGGTGCCGGACTCGCGGGTCTGATGGTCATGCAGCGGCAGGCGGCAAGCGTGGGCGCAATAGTGTGTGTGGGACTGATCTGGATCGGATGCTGGGCCGTGGCTTTGTGGGCCGATGACCTGGGCAATACCGGGGCCGGATTGTGGGCCTTGCGCGGGCGGGTGGTGTGGGAGGCAGGAATCGGCGGCTTGCACAGCATCCTGCATGGGCGCGAGAGCGGCTGGTTCATGGCCCCCGATTACCCTCCGGGTCACGCCGGATTGCTGGCGGCGGTTTCCTCGCTGGATACCATCTTCGACTGGCGTGCCGGGCGCTTTGTGGCCTGTGCTGCATGGCCGTGGTTGGTGACCGGGATCGCGATGACGTTTCGCTCGCTGGGCGCGGGCTGCGGTAGCTGGGTGCCTTGGATTTTGGCTCTGGCACTGGCGACTACACCCGTCGTCGTGGAAGCCCTGCGCTGCGGCCTGCCCGAGATTTTGCTCTGGTCCTGTCTGCTGTGGTGTGGCGCAGCCCTTCGCCCACACGGGTCTTCGGCTTGGATGGTGGTAGGATGCCTGGCCGCGTTTTTTGCCACGCAGCTCAAACGCGAAGCCCTGGCGCTTCTGCTGCTCATGCTCTGTGGAATGGCTGCCTGCTCTTCCGCCAGAAAACTCCAGCCGATGGCGGTGATCGCAGCGACGTTGCTGCTGGGGGCACTCTGCAACACCTGGTGGTCGGCGGCCTCGCAAGACCTCTCCTGGCAGGCCGCTGCCACCCGGCCATTCCAAGAGTGTGTCCAGATTGTCATTCATGGATTGCAACAGTTTTGGAACCTCCTCACGGACCTGCGCGCACTTGGTCCGGCCATGCTTTGCGGTCTGCTGGCTGTGTGGTGGCAGAGGCCCGCCGCCGTCGCGTTGGCCGTTTGCCTGGGGATGGCGGCGGCGGGATTTAGTGTGCTCTTCGTCTTTTCCAAACTCGGCCCTTTGGAAGACATCCTCGATTACCACATGTCGGCCTTGGCGCGTCTGTGCCAGGGCAGCCTTTTGATCGCCCTCAGTGTGGCCGGCGGCGCGGCACGCACGGAAGCAAAACCTATTTCAGCATGATTAAAGAAATTACCCTTGTGGCGTCGCTTGTCAGTCTGGCGGGGATGAGCACTTTCGCGGACGGCCTCCATTTATACGCGGATTCATTAAACTACATGCCTCGTATGAAGGGTAGCGGAACCACGATCAAGTCGCCGACCAAACCGCGTGTTGACTTAGTCAAACCGGAACGCCAGCATGATGAGGATCTCCAAGCCCTGAAGGTGCGTGATGAAGCTTTCACCAAGGATGGAACGGTGTATTATCGGGATTTGCAGATGCCGTGGCGAATGTTTGCACCCTCTCGGCTGGAGGTGCGAAAAAAGTATCCGCTCGTGATTTTCCTGCATGGGCTGGGTGAAGCCGGGGACGACAATAAGGCCCAGTTGAAGCACAAGGAGTTCATGGTTTTCGCGCAGCGCAATTTTCAGAATCAGCGTCCCTGCTTCATTTTGGCCCCGCAACATCCCAAGGGAGAGCATTGGGGCAGTATGATAGTGGATGAACCGCGGCGCAGTTTCCGCATGCTGCTCTTTTTGATCGATCAAATGAGTGCCACCATGCCAATCGACAAAACGCGAATCTATCTGCTCGGCCTGAGCTCCGGGGCGGCTGGCGTGATTGATGGAGTGACGCTGTATCCGCATACTTTTGCCGCCGGCGTGGCCATCAGTCCCGCACACGGGCTCCCCGACCTTGTTTTACTGCGGGCCAAAACTCCGTCACCGATCTGGATTTGCTATAACGAAGGGGAACCGGCGGATGTCGTGCAGCACGGACGGGAACTGCCAGGGCAGTTTGCGCAATTTGGCGGAGAAGTCCGCGTCAGCGTGGCCCGTGAGCGTGCCGGACACAACGCATGGCGATGGGCTTTTTTTCAAAAAGGATTGGCGGACTGGCTCTTTAGCAAATCCATCGATCCGAAATTGGCGTGGGATGATGTGAGAAAATGAGGAGGGCCGCGACACCAGCGTCGCGTGACTGATGGCCGGCGAAGGGCGCGAAGAAACCGTTGCGCGGTGCGCGGCGCGCCCGATAAGGTTCCGCCCATGCTTCACGCCACTGCGGCTCCATCTCCCCTGCCGGACTCCGCGTTTTCACAGACCTTCTTTGCCGCCTACCGCT
>JAYVJI010000556.1:0-4653 GCA_043769435.1 Verrucomicrobiota bacterium | reverse complement strand
CTGGGCGCCGAAAATCTGTGGATCATCCATGCGGATGATGCGGATCGCTCGCCATCAAAACAGCGCTGGAGATTGTTCCCTTGGTTCTCAAATCCATGTGTAAAATCGTTTGCAATCCATTCTGGCTGAGTTTCCATGGTGGGCCGCACTGCGGAATGAAACGCGCCTCGTTAGCTCAATTGGTAGAGCAGCTGACTCTTAATCAGTTTGTTTCAGGTTCAAGTCCTGAACGGGGTACCAACTCGGAGTCACCGGAGTCTCCAAGCAGAGAAGGCTGAGGTTCGTATATGGAATGATCAGTTGTCGGGCGGCAGGGGAGGCCTAGCGTAGAGGCACGATGAATTCCCTCCCCTGCGAACCAGAAGCGCTGGACCATTTCCTAGCAGAACCCACTCCCGGAGCGATGGCCACACTGGCAAGAATTCCCGGAGATATTCTCGTGGCTGGAGCGGGGGGCAAGATGGGTGGCACTTTATCTCTTATGCTGGCTGAGGCCGTGCGCCGCGCCGGTGGCGGGCGATCAGTGACGGCGGTGTCCCGTTTCAGTGACTCGCGCTCCCGGGAATTGCTGGAGGCGGCAGGAGTGCGGACCGTGTCGGCCAACCTGCTGGAACGGAGTGAAGTCTTGGCACTGCCGGAGGCTGCTATCGTATTCTTCATGGCTGGTCAAAAATTCGGCACCGAGAGCACGCCGGCAGCGGCATGGGCTATGAATACCCTGGCCCCGGCGCACATCGCAGAACGTTATCTCCGTGCGCGCATCGTGGCTTTTTCCACTGGCTGTGTGTATTCACTGACCACCGCTGAATCCGGAGGGTCTGTGGAGGGAAGCCCGACGGCTCCTCCTGGACTGTATGCGCATACCTGCATGGGGAGGGAGGGCATTTTCCAATGGCATGCCCTGCGCCATGGCACGCCGGTCGCGCTCGTCCGGCTGAACTACAGCGTGGAATGCCGCTACGGGGTGCTGGTGGATATCGGCCAGCGACTGCTCGCCGGTCAGCCGGTGGACCTGACCATGGGCCATGTGAATCTCATCTGGCAGCGCGATGCCTGTGCCCACGCCATTCAGTGCCTTGAGGCAGCAGCTGTGCCGGCGGTTCCAGTGAACGTCACGGGCGCTGCGATATTGAGTGTGAGGATTCTGGCGGAGGAAATGGCGGCGCGTCTGGGTTGCCGCGCCGCATTCACCGGCACCGAAGGAACGCACGCATGGCTGAACAACGCGGCTTGGTCCCACGGGCGCTTTGGAGCGCCGCCGACCCCGTTGGAGGATATGCTGGACTGGACGGCAGCATGGCTCAGGACGGGCCTGCACACTCTCGGAAAGCCCACGCACTTCGAGGCGGGCGACGGTAAGTTCTAACTTCTAGGCACCGGGGCTACTTTCCCTCTGCGAAGCCGCTGGCCAGCAAGCCCTCTAGGACGGCCATGACCTCTGCCTCATCCTGCCCATTGGCGATGACAGTGATACGCGAGCCGCAGCCTGCGGCCAGCATCATCAGTCCCATGATACTTTTCCCATTCACCTGCTCGTCGTCCTTCTCCACGGTCACCTCGGACTTAAACCTAGCGCAGGTCTTCACAAACATCGCAGCAGGCCGCGCATGGAGGCCCAGTTTATTGACGATGGTGAGTTCCTTTTGGAGCATGGGAAATAGGCAGGGAGGTGAGACTGGTGACGGGTTCAGGAGATGACTGAGAGGGCCATCCGCTTAGCCTCCATCAATTGCAAGAGTCTCTTGTCGAATTCCTTAGCACTGTTCTGGCCAAAGGAGCGCAGCTTCTGCTCCAGCGCCGCGACCTCCACCAGCCGGGCCACATCCCGGCCTGCGGCGACCGGCAGTTGTCTGTAGGGGACGTCCTGATTCAGCACGCGGTAGTACTGCTCCATTACCCCGAGCCGGTCTACTTCCTGCAGGTCCTCTAGGGCGACCAGCTGCACCACTAGATCCAACCGCTTTTCTATTCGCATGGACGCGATGCCGAACAGCAACGGCACATTCACGATCCCTAACCCGCGCACTTCCATGTGAAAGCGCCCCAGCTCGTCCGAGGTCCCGGTTAACTCCCGGCCCTCTGGAGCCCGCAGGACGACTTTATCATCCGCTACGAGGCTGGCGCCGCGCTCCAGTAGACCTAGGACGGCCTCGCTTTTCCCCAGCCCGCTCGCCCCTTTGATGAGAACGCCGATGCCCTTCACGTCCACCATGCAACCATGTTCGCTGGTCGTGGGGGCAAAATCAAACTCCAGCCACAGCGTTGCGGCGTTGATGAACTTCATGGTATCCATGGCCGAGCGAAAAACGCAGATGCCCCGCAGCGTGGCGATTTCCATCAGGTAGTCCGGCAGTTGTCGGCCACGGCACAGGACGATGCAGGGAAGCTCAGTCGCACAGAGCTGCTCAAAGGCTGCCACTTGTGCTGCCACGCTTAGTTTTTCTAGATAGGCGAACTCTGTGTTGCCTAACACCTGCATACGCCGGTGGGCGAAGTAGTCATAGAACCCGGTGAGTGCCAGCCCGGGCCGGTTCACTGTAGGCTCAGAGATGAAGCGGTCCGGCAGCGCCACTCCGCCTATTTTCTCCAGCCTCAGGTGGCTGGCATTGCGGCTGAAAAACTCCGCCACACTGAGGCTCTGCGCTTGCTTCACCTTGCTGGTGGAATGGACGGTCACGGGTGGCTGGTCGGTGTCTGACATGCGCTGTGAAAACCTCACCCTGACCTGAGAAGCAAGCGGAGACCCCGGGCGAATGTCCCGCAGCGGTGCGATTCCTGCGCATTTCCGGTTTCCTCCTGCGCATCCTCCGCTCATGCCACTCCATGACCGTAGAACGATTCAAATACATCATCTGGGCAGCCGACATGCATCGCGCTGTGAATTTTTACTCCACCGTTTTTGGCGGCGAGGTGCTGAAGCAAAATGAGATCATCAGCGAGCTGTCGATATGTGGCGGGATCCTCGGCATCCATGGCGGCGGTGAGGGCACCCGCACATGGACTGGCCTTAGCTTTCAGGTCGCAGATGTGCTGGCTGGAGCCGCAGAAATCATGGCTGCCGGAGGGCAACTGGTCCGGGATCCCCAGCCTGAGGACGGCGAGCCTCCCCACCTGGCCATGTGTGTGGATACGGAGGGCAATGAGATCATGCTTTCGCGCAAACGCTCACATTGAGCCAGCGCCGGCATCATTTCACCGGGAGCCATTGCATGGCGTCGATGATGACATGCCCGTCCGTGCCCTCATTGGAGACAGTCACCGCAGCGTTAGTATTTTGGAATTCAAAAATCCCCAGCGACAGGAAAAGTCCGTCAATGGGCGGGGCCTTGCGCTGGTCTACGGTGATTGTTTTATCGACTATTTTTACGGGGACATTGCCCGCCCGGTTGGCTAGGGCGCTGTAGGCCATGCGCACTTCATAGCGACCAGCAGCGGGCAGGGTGGCCTTGAATACCGCGCTCTGGTGGCCCTTCGCCTCATTGGCATCATGCGCGTAGCCACTGCCTACAAACGGCGACGCCGTGGTGCTTTCGGACTCAAATCCCTGCCGTATGGCTTCACTGTCATCCACGACGATGCCTGGCAGCTTTTCCTTTGCCACCCCCAGCTTTCCGGGGACGGGCGGTGGTTCAAAATCCAGCACCTGCTTGTCTGCCAGCAGCCGGGCCTTAAGTTTCCCCGCATCGATTTTCTGAACCGGTGTTCCTTCCTCTATAGCCAGCACAGCGGCTGTGGCTGCGCTTTGGCCCAGCACCATGAAGACCGGTTCCATGCGGATGCTGCCGTAGGCTATGTGGGAGGCACTGAGACATACCGGGACCAGCAGATTCGTGCATTCCTCAGCCTTCGGATGAATGCTGCGGTAACTCACCGGATAGGGCCGGGTGCTGGTTTGGATGTCGCCTTCATTCAGCACCTTTCCGTCCTTTGTCACATAGCGCTGCACATTGTGCGAGTCCATATTATAGGCTCCCATGCCCACGGAATCATCCACGATGCGCTGCCGTGTGCAGTTATGTTCAGTCATGATATAGGCCCCGGTCATGCGGCGCGCTTCTCTCACATACAGCTGCCGCGGCCAGTTATGATTGTCGGTGAACTCATCCTTTGCCAGTCCTAGGCGGGTGAATTCCGCACGCAGCTTTTCCGGCACCCGGGGATGATTCGCTAGCGTCCACATGAGCCCCTGCTGGTAGTCCACATGCTCCTGCCAGATCCGCTCGCGCAGCGCATAGTCGCCATCCGGGTAGCCGTAGTTCATTCCTATGTTATCTGTGCTTATGGCGAAGTTGTTGTTAGTATCAGTCTTGCGGTTGGGCATCCAGACGGGGTTCCACGGAGGCCGCATATCCCCCGCCCCACAGTTCCGCAGCAACAGTTCAAACTGTGCCGCATCATAGCGCTGCGGCTTGGGCCAGGGCACTCTGTTTTCCGGAACATCCGTCGTACACATCCGGAAATTATAAGCCTGCACCCGCTGGTCACCAGCGCCATCCACCCCCGGATCGCCGGGCTGTATCCCCGGCAGCAGGCCGCTGCCGGGATCACCTGGCTTCCGCCACGGATCAGGACTTCTCGTGAACTGGTGCTTCGTCGCCCTGGCCACCTGGACGCCGTTGAGCGTCTCTTGATACACCGCATTAGCCTCGCGCC
>JAYVJI010000555.1:0-12841 GCA_043769435.1 Verrucomicrobiota bacterium | reverse complement strand
CTTTGCATCCGGCCACCAGAGAGGAAATCAAACTGCTCCGCAGTTCACCCAAAAGGTGAAGGGGCAGCCTGCCGTAAAGGCTCACTGGCGTAGGGTTTGTTTGAGCGATTTTTCGGGGTTCAACTCACGTTTTTAGGTTTACTTACGGTAAGGAAGGAGCCAGTTTGCGATGGCTATTCCGCATCCCGTCCGCTCAACCCCTTTCCTCTTGAACACCGGGAATGGCGCTTCGACTGGCTAGGGGATTCCGGGCCGAAGAGGCGATATTAAATTAAAAAACAAACACCGCCCGAGGACCGGATTTCCATGGAGATCAAATGACAGAGCGGGACTAGTCGCTCCAAATGCCGTTCTCGGGTTGAAGCTTATAACCAATCCCGTGGATGGTAACGAGGAAGCGGGGCGTAGTCGCAGACTCCCCCAGTTTCCTGCGCACCTGTGCCACAGTCTGGTCCAGCGTGCGCGTGCTGACCGCTGCAGAAGTCAGCCCCCAGATGTCCGCCAGCAACTGCTCTCTGCTCAGGACTTTCCCGCGGTGGCGGTGAAGATAGGCCAGCAGGGCGCATTCCCGGGGCGTCAGAGTGCGGGTTTCGTTGTTATCCGTAAGGCTGAAATCCGCCGGGTTCACATGGCAACTACCTACCGTGAAACACACTGAATCCGTCGCTGGTGCCGTATTGAATTCATGCGCCCGGCGCAGGAGGGCATGAATCCGGGCCGCAAGTTCCTTGAGGGCAAATGGCTTGGTCACATAATCATCGGCACCACATTCCAGCCCGGTGATCTTGTCCTGTTCCTGTCCCCGGGCCGTCAGCATGATCACTGGCACCCTGATGCCGGCCGCCCGCAGATCCCGGCAGCAATCATAGCCACTGCGGCCCGGCAGCATCACATCCAATAAAATCAATCTAGGAGCAAAAGCGGCTACTTTCTCCTCCACGCAGGCGTCGCCGCGCTCGCAAGACTCCGTGTCATATCCCTCGGCATTCAGAAACTCAGTGAGCCCGAACCGGATGGAAGGATCATCCTCTACAATGAGAATACGCATAATCAGTGATCAGTGATCAGTGGTGAAGAGGGTGAAGAGGGAGCATAAAGAAAAAAGCAGCGCCGCCCGCAGCAGATGTGCCGCAACTGAGGCTGCCACCATGAGCCAGCGCCAGTCTCCGCGCAATGGTGAGGCCCAGTCCGCTGCCGGCGGTGCCGCTCGCGAGGGCATCATGAGCGCGATGGAACTCATCAAAGATGCGTTCCTCATGCCCGCTGGGAATTCCCGCGCCGTTATCACTAACGGTTAGCGTCACCTTCTCCGGATCTGACTCTACCGCCACCTGTATGAGCTGAGGCCGCCCGGGGACATGGCCATATTTCCCGGCATTGCACAGCAAATTCAGCAACACTTGGCTGATGGCATCTGCATCCCCGCTAAGGGGCACAGGCCCATCCGGCAGGTCAAGGGAAATACCGGCTCCGGCCTTTTCCAGTTCCGGGCGGATGCCCTCCACAGTCGTGCGGACCAGAGCCGTCAGGTCCACAGCAGCCCGGTGCAGAGGAAGACTGCCCCGCTCCATCCGGGAAAAGCACAGCACGTTACTGATCAGCCGGGACAGCCTTGCCGCTTCAGTGCTGATGATTCCCGCATAGCGGATGCGCTTTTCATCCGGCAGTTCATCTGCGGCCTGCAGCATATCGCTGAACATTCGGATACTTGTTAGCGGAGTGCGGAACTCATGGCTCACACTGGAGACAAAATCAGTTTTTTGACGGGCCTCACGGCGGGAGCGCCTTACGTCCCGGAGGATAAAGCCCGCACCCGCGGCGGCGGCCAGGCTGGCCACGGCCACCACCATGCCCAGCCGCCAGCGCGCACCTGCCGCCTGATGGAGAAAAGCCAGCGGATCATGGAGAACGACCGCCGCACGCCAACCCGGCAGCACAGGCCCGGCGTCGCGGCTGGCTATCATATCAGCAGCCGGAAGCACGCCACTTCTGCCCCAGCGCGCTGCCACCTGCCCCCGCGCATCCAACAACAGCAGCGTAGCCTCATCATCCGGAGCCTGCATCCCCTCCAGCGCTGCTAGGGCACGGCGCATGGCCCCGCTGTCCAGCGCAGCCGCATAGACATACTCCGGATGCATGGCATTCCGGTGCCAGAGAATGTGCATGGTGGCGTCCGGCTCGTCCCTCGTTATCATCCCTTCAGGCTGCTCCCGCACAGACGCAGCAAGCGAGGTCCAGACTTCCCCTCTATCCAAAGTCAGCTTTTGCATTCCGGCACTGCTCAGCCATGGATGCTGCACGAGAAATGCCGTCACAGCCATTTCCCCGGGCTCCACCTGCGGAATAACGCGACCGCTAATACCATCCAGCACAAATCCCGTCTGCGCTGCCGGCCAGGCCTGCTTCAGTCCGGTGTGAAACCGCAGCGCCGTTTCTTCCGGGCTAGATCCCTCTGCTAACAACCGCTCGACCGCCCGCCCGAACTCCTGGCGAAATGCCTGCATTACGATCGCGGCCTCCCGGGCAGCAGCGTCCGCAGATTGCTGGTAATAGGCGGTCTGCCGCCGGCGGATGACGCTTTCCTCATCTCTCATTGATCTCCACGACAGCCATCCCAGCACCAGACAGGGCGCAAGGATGGCTAGCAGAAAAAGAGTGGCGGAACGCATGAACTATGGCGTTACCATCATAGCGGTCTGCACTTAATACCAGCTCCGGATTGTCAAAAACATGTCAGCGCCCTGAGGCCGCCCGCCGCTACATGGCTCCATTTTTATTGCCTGAAATAACTTGTGGCGTATGGACGCAGCTATGCCAAGATGGCGTTTTCGCCACCATGAAAGCAGCCTGTGAAACATTTCCACTTAGTTCAGAAGACGGGATTCATTGTAATGTGATCCAAGGAAAAAGCTTCGGCTGCGTCTGGCATTTTCACCCTGAGTATGAAATCAGTCTCGTCCTGAAAGCGCGCGGCCACCGGCTGGTCGGCGACAATCTCACGAGCCTGAAACCAGGCGATATGGTGCTGGTAGGTTCTAACCTTCCGCATGATTGGCAAAACGACAGCACGGCCCCCGGAGGGGCCCAGCCGGTCCACAGCATCTGCATCCACTTTCACCCGTCATGGCTGGGCCGCGGCTGGCTGGATCTGCCCGCTATGCAGCAAGTGAAGAAGCTGCTGGACCGCGCGGCCCTCGGACTGCACGTCACCGGACAAACCCGTGATGATGTCGAGAAACTGATCCTCAAATGTCCCGAGCAGACCGGCCTCCCCAGAGTGATAACCGTCCTCGAAATCCTCCAGCGTCTGGCCGTTTCCAAAGAACTCAAATCGATCGCCAGCCGGGGATTTGCCCCGGAACTCGACCCCAGAGACGAGGACCGCATCAGCCGCGTCGTCCATCATATCCAGAAACACCTAGACCAGATAATCTATCTGGATACCCTAGCGGAACTGGTCCACCTCAGCCCCGGTGCTTTCAGCCGGTTCTTCAAGACCCGCACAGGCAAAACTGTCCCCGGCTTTATCAATGAGCTACGTATAGGCCGGGCCTGCAGACTGCTCGCGGAGACAGATCTGCCCATCACCCAGATCGCCCTCTGCTGCGGCTTTTCGAACCTCGCGAACTTCAACCGCCAGTTCCTCCGATTGAAAAAAACAGCTCCCCGTGACTGGCGACGCCGTTTCACACCTTAACCAGCGAAACCAGATGCATCAGCCTAAAAAAGATAGTGCATCTCACCCAAAAACTCCATTGACACCCATGGACACGTTCTTAAAGGTTGTCGCGCTCTGCGGAGGGCGGCGGCAGGCTTGCGAAAATGCGGTTACCATGTGAAACAGTCACTGGAAAACATCACAGACGCCGGTTGGTCGACATTCTTCACTGAGGTCGCAAGGACGGAAAATCTGCCGTTTCATGCCTCTCCGGACTTTGAGGAGAATCGTGAAACGGGTTTTTTGTCTTTGCACCCCAGGCAATCAGCGTGCTCGTGTAGCTCAGTGGTAGAGCACTTCCTTGGTAAGGAAGAGGTCGCGGGTTCAATCCCCGCCACGAGCTCCACCCTCCAGCGCATTCCATCATTCATTCGACACCCACAAATAAACCAAATAAGTAACAACCATGGCTAAGGATACCTTCCAGCGCAATAAGCCCCACGTCAATGTCGGCACAATCGGCCACGTTGACCACGGCAAGACCACACTCACCGCCGCGATCACCACTACTCTCGCTGAGAAGGGCTTTGCCCAGGCGAAAGGCTATGCTGACATCGATGCCGCACCTGAAGAAAAGGCGCGCGGCATCACCATCAACACCGCCCACGTCGAGTACGAAACCGAGAACCGGCACTACGCCCACGTAGACTGCCCCGGCCACGCTGACTATGTTAAAAACATGATCACCGGTGCTGCCCAGATGGATGGCGGCATTCTCGTCGTCTCCGCCGCAGACGGCCCTATGCCACAGACCCGGGAGCACATCCTGCTCGCTCGTCAGGTCGGCGTCCCTGCCCTCGTCGTCTTCATGAATAAAGTGGACATGGTGGACGACCAGGAACTGCTCGACCTCGTCGAAATGGAAATCCGCGATCTCCTCACCCAGTACGACTACCCGGGCGAGACCATCCCTATCACCAAAGGCTCCGCCACCATGGCGCTCGCCGGCGACCCTACCCACAAGGCTAACATCTTGAAACTGATGGAGTCCGTGGACAGCTATATCCCCCTCCCTGAGCGTCCGATTGATCAGCCATTCCTCATGCCGGTTGAAGACGTATTCGCGATCGAAGGCCGCGGAACTGTTGTCACCGGTCGCGTGGAGCGCGGCATCGTCAAGAAAATGGAAGAAGTGGAAATCATCGGCTTCAAAGACACCGTGAAAACCACGGTGACCGATATCGAAATGTTCCGCAAGCTTCTCGACGAAGGCCGTGCCGGCGACAACTGCGGCCTCCTCCTGCGCGGCGTGAAGAAAGACGACATCGAGCGCGGCCAGGTGCTGGCCAAGCCCGGCAGCGTCAAGCCTCACCGTCACTTCAAGGCCGAAGTTTACGTCCTCTCCAAAGAGGAAGGTGGCCGTCACACCCCGTTCTTCAACAACTACCGCCCGCAGTTTTACGTCCGTACCACGGACGTCACAGGCAGCATCAAGCTCCCTGAGGGCGTGGAAATGGTGATGCCCGGCGACAACATCCAGATGGAAGTCGAACTGATCACACCCATCGCCTTGGAAAAAACCATGCGTTTCGCTATCCGTGAAGGTGGCCGGACCGTTGGTGCAGGCCGCGTCGGCGAGATCATCGTTTGATTCAGCAAAACTGAAACGCTGACAATTCAAAGCCCGGCAGATTCGTCTGCCGGGCTTTTTCGTGCCGCAAAACTGCGGTGCCTCCCTCCCACGCAGGATCCAGAGCCGACAGAAGCGGCCAACAAAAAAAGCAGCTTGCTCCCTATATGTCCAGAAATTTTTTCTGTCCCTTTCTATCTGTCGGCCCTCCCGTTGGATCAGAAGCCATTGAGCTTCCGTTTCATTTTTGCGCCATTCCATACCGGCGCAGCAATCGCGAAATGCTCAGTCGGTTCGTCGATATCGCCTCTACGAAATACCCCGCCAAATGGCGCAGGCCGGGACTTGCGAGGGTTGCTGAGAGCTGCCGGTGGGCTTTCGTTGCCCACAACAAAATAAGCCACGCAGACTCTCCCTGATACAATTCACCGGTATCGGCCATCACCACAATCTTCTCATCTGGCTTCAGCGCATCGAGCACCGGGCAGAGCAACCGTGCCTCCTCGCTTTGATAGGGCAGGAAAGCAATTTCCACCCATTGCGGCTGAGCGCCCAGCCAGCTCCGGCAGGCCCCGCAGAGGCCGCAGGCACCATCATAAAAGGCGAATAGTTTGTTCATAATCGTTCTTGGTTAAAGTAGAGATGCGGCAGGCCTCACCGCCTGCCGCATCAGTGGAAAAGCTACAGACCGCAGCCTCCAAGGGTGCTTCAGTTCACGGGTGGCGGGGTTAGGCTAGGAGCAGGCAGGCCTCCCTCAGCAAGTGGAGCAGTTGGCAGAATCTGCTTTGGCATCATGAAGTCAGGATGCACCGGCGGTGCCATCGTCTCCTCCTCACTCCGCCTCCGGATGCGGTTGAAGATGTAGATATTCAGGAAGTGCATGGCGCCTAGGACCAGCAGGACGGTCCCCATCTTTGCGGCCACCGCTTCGAAGACTTCGTAAGGTGCCACCACCATTCCGGTCTGCTTCAAATACTTGGCCACAAAGCCCAAATTGACCAGATAGAATCCCACCACCAGCAGATGATTCACGCTGTCAGCCAGTGTCTCATTTCCTTTAAAAGAAGACACCAGAAATATGCGGCCATGGCGATGGAGGGTAGTGGCTACCCAAACTGTCAGAATGAGACTCAGGACAACGTAGATGGTGTAGGTGTAGATCAGGGCGTTCGTAGTGTTCATGGTAGTGATTCCTTTTGGTTAAAGCCGCACCTGTTGATGCGGTTATTTCTGTCGTAACAGAAATAACAGAATTCGCAAGCGCTTTTTTACCATTCGTACAAAGCGGTGCTGGTTTGCCTCCGGCCAACCCGCCGCCGGATCCTACTGCGCAACTCAGTCCCCCGCAGCCAGTCCCATGGCCCTGACGCAACCTAACGTCCACAACTGCCGATTCAAGCCGGAGCCAAAACCAACACCGCGTTGATCCCGGCTGGGGCAGTCAGCTGCGCAAAGCATCGGGTTTATCATTGATGCCAGCGGCTACCGAGCGGAAGGCACGGCCTAACGCTTTCCAGTCCTCTGCTGCGGTGAGCCACAGCGAGCTGACCCGCAGAACACGGGAGAGGGCATCTGCCGGCACTCCCATAGCCGCGAGGACTTCGCTGGCGCCACTGCCGGATGAACAGGCTGAGCCTGTGGACACAGCAAAGCCGGCCCGACTCAGGCGAGTGAGCCATTTCACATTCCTCTGGCTCGGCATGATGAGCATGACCGTGTTCCAGAGGCGGCTGGCATGGGGCGCGATGATCTCCACTCCCGGCACAGCCTCCTGCACCGCTGATTCAAAGGCTTGGCGCATCTGGAGGGCATGACCAGACGCCGCCTCATTCCTTGCCATTTCATCGGCAGCTTCCCATGCTGCCAGCATGGCATGGATCGAGGGCAGGTTTTCCGTGCCTGCACGGCGGCGCATTTCCTGTGGTCCTCCCCGCAGGCTCTTGAAGGGGACGCCTGTAGCGGGGCATTTCAGGAGGCCTGTTCCTTTGGGGCCGCCGAATTTATGCGCACTCATGCTAACAAAGTCGCAGGCACCGAGCCCGCTGGATGGCAAGCGCCCAGCCCATTGCACAGCATCCGTGTGAAAGTAGGCGCCGTGTTGCCGGCAAAGGGACAGCGCTTCGCCCCAGGGCTGGATGACGCCGGTTTCGTTGTTGGCAGCCATCAGACTGACCAGGCCGGGCTTGTTGTCATGCAGCACTTTGCTGAGTTCATTGAGTGAAATAGTGCCGTTCTCCTGAACGGGCACCTCAAAGAATGCAGGCACACCGGATGCCGCAGCTGCCTCTCTAACGGATGGATGCTCGAGGCTGGAATGAGCCACTGACCAGCCGTGGAGGGCGGCATGGTGGAAGACTGCATTGTTAGACTCGGTCGCTCCTGAAGTGAAAATGATATCCGCAGGAGCACAGCCCAGCAACGCCCCTGCCCTCTCACGGCAATCCTCCAGACAGGCTTTTGCTGCTGCTGCTTCATGGTAAAGGCTGGCTGGATTATGCCACCATTTGTCACTGGCGGCCAGCCATGCCTCCCGCGCCGCAGGATGCAAGGGGCTGGTGGCATTGGCGTCAAAGTATCCGGAAAGCATGACCATCCGTGAGGCACCCAATGGAGAAGCGCCAGGCCATTTCGCGGACCGTCTGCCTGCATCGAATGAGGGAGCGCGACGGGTTGACGAGTCAGGCATTCCGCTCACGGATCAGCCATCATGAAACTGCTTCCCATACTTCTTGCTGCCGCCGCCATCCAATGCCGGGCGGAGCTATACCATGTTTACGCTGGTTCCTATACGGGCAAAGGCAGCACCAGCCAAGGCATTACCCGTCTGACCTTTGACACCAAAACGGGGGAGCTGATATCCGCCGGGACAGCAGCAAAAGCAGCGAGTCCTTCTTTCCTCGTCCTCAATAAGGAACACACGCTGCTGTACGCGGTGAATGAAGATACTTCCTCAGCCAGTGCCTACCGCGTGGCCGGGGATGGTGGTCTGACGCTGCTGAACTCCCTGCCTGCGGGTGACAAGCCCGGCGCGGGACCATGCCACCTATGCCTGATCCCCGAGGCTGGAATGCTGGTGGTAGCCAACTACGGTGGTGGCTCCGTGGCCACCTTTGCACTGGAGAAAGATGGATCGCTCAAAGCGCTCAGTGGATTCCACCAGCACACTGGAAGCGGCGGTAATCCCAGCCGACAAAAGGAACCCCATGCGCACAGCGCTGTGCTCAGCCCTGGCGGAGGGTATGTGCTGGTGAATGACCTCGGCACTGATCAGATCTATATCTATGCTGTGCATCCGGAGTCGAAGACCCTGAAGTTAAAAAGCAAAACCGCGCTCAAGCCAGGATCGGGACCGCGCCACGGGGCGTTTTCTCCGGATGGAAAAACGTTCTATAGTCTCAATGAACTGGATTCCTCAGTAACGTCCCTAACATGGGATGAAGCCAGCGGTTCCCTCAAGGCCGGTGCCAGCGTCAGCACGCTTCCGGAAGGGTTTAAGGGCAACAACAGCACGGCGGAGATTGTCACGAACGGAACCTTCGTCTACGGCTCCAACCGCGGTCACGACAGCATCGCCGTTTTCAGTGTGGGCGCCGGCGGCCTCAAGCCCTTGGAGCACCAACTCACCGGAGGAAAGGTCCCGAGGAATTTCACCCTGAGTCCTGATGGCAAGTGGCTCCTCTCTGCACACCAGGCCAGCAATGACATCACCGTGCTGCCGCGCGCTGGCGATGGCACTCTGGGAGACGCGGGAAAACCTGTGGGCCTTGGCAAGCCGGTCTGCTTGGTCTTTGGTGGCATCATAAAGCAATAGCCTTTCCATTTTTGTCCATTCCACATTCCATTCATTTTAGTCCATTCCATTCTCATCCCACTCTCTCATGCGTTCCATATTCTTCGCAGCCCTCGCCTGCACCACCTGCCTGTCCGCCCAAGATTCCTGGACCCCACTGCTGCCGGGAAATGACACTGCCGGCTGGTCGCAGAAAGGCGGGAAGGCTCTCTATGAGATCAAGGATGGCGTCGTTACCGGCAAGTCAGTCCTCAATACTCCTAACAGTTTTCTCTGTACTGACAAACTATACGGCGACTTTATCCTAGAGTATGAATTCAAGATAGATGAGCGCCTGAACAGCGGAGTGCAGATCCGCAGCAACAGCCTGCCCGAATACGACAACGGGCGGGTGCATGGTTATCAGGTTGAGATCGATCCTGATGTAAAGCGGGGCAGGCTGTGGAGCGGGGGCATCTACGATGAAGGCCGCCGCGGCTGGCTCAATCCGCTGGATAAACCAGAGCATGAAGCCGCGCGCAAGGCGCTGAAGCCGGGCGACTGGAACAAAGTCCGGGTGGAAATGGATGGAGCTAACATCCGCACGTGGCTGAATGATGTACCCGCTGCGGACCTCGTGGATGCGATGACTCTACAGGGATTTATCGCCCTGCAAGTTCACGGTGTGGGCAAAAGTGCGGACCACGACGGATTGACAGTGCAGTGGCGGCACCTGCGCATCCAGGACAAGGGGCGTCATGAATGGCAACCCCTGATGGATGGCAAATCCCTAGCGGGATTCAAACCCACTGAAGGCGGCAAGTGGGAAGTCATTGATGGCATCCTCACCGGCACGAGTCCCGCCAGTGAAAGTAAGCACGGCATCCTGCTTAGTAATGCCTCCTATGCTGATTTCTGTATGAAGTTTCAGTTTCGGGTCACGACAGGAAACAGTGGTTTCTATTTTCGTAGCGAGCCGGTAGCGGAGGCCGTTTCCATCCACGGCTTTCAGGCGGAGGTGGATGACAAAATGGACACAGGCGGTATCTACGAAACCGGCGGACGCGGATGGGTGGCCCAAGTTGACCTGACGAAGATCGGAGACCGAAAGAAGCCGTGCTACAAGCCCGGCGAGTGGGCAGATATGGTCGTGACCGCCCAGGGTGACCGCTATACCATACACGTTAATGGGCAGCGGACTGTGGACGTGCGCGACCCAAAAGGACGCCGCAATGGCCGCATAGGATTCCAGCTGCATGGCGGGATGGAAATGAAAGTGGAATTCAAGGATCTCAGCATCCTGAAGTAAAGCCTAACCGGGTGTGACCGCGCCGTGATGTAGCGGAACACCGCCATCTTGGCTATGGCGGCTCGTGGTCGTCTCGACCGCGAGCCGAGGCGGCCAACATGACCGCTGGCCAACACAGGCGAGACGCACTGTGTTCCTCTCGCCTTTTAAGAACACCACGGCGCGGTCAGACCCGCCTAACCATCGAAAAGTGCCGGGCTATGCCGGGTTAGTATGGGCTTCAGCGGGAAAGGGAGCCCAGTGACCGCTGAAATAGCGGATGCGGAAAGAGTGACTGTTGCCGGGGCGTAATGTCATCCTATCGCCACAGGGTCATTTACAATTTTTCTCGTGCATACCAATTCAATTTTTCCACTATGAGCCAGCTTATTATTCCTAACCGCCGTTTGTTCCTGAAGTCCGCCACCGCAGTAGGTGCCGTCGCCGCTGTCAATGCGCCGGGCCTTGTTTTCGGGGCTCCGGATTCCCGCACTCTCAAGATCGGCCTTGTAGGCTGCGGAGGCCGGGGAACCGGAGCCGCGCAGGATGCCATGAAGGGAGACAGCAACGCAGTGTTGTGGAGCATGGGAGATGTTTTCAGCACCGCTATAGAAGTCAGCATCCGGAGCCTTGCTGATTTCAAGGACCGCGTGCAGGTGGCTGATGAGCGGAAATTCACCGGCATGGATGCCATCCACAAAGTACTGGCCAGCGGTGTGGATGTCGTGATTCTGACCACCCCGCCCGGGTTCCGTCCGGCCATGTTTCAGGCGGCAGTGGAAGCCGGTAAGCATATTTTTTGTGAGAAGCCCATGGCAGTGGATGTGCCCGGTGTGAAGATAGTCATGGAAGCCGCGAAGAAGGCCAAAGAAAAAGGCCAGGCCGTGGTGGCCGGCTTTTGCTGGCGGCGCAGCGAATCCCGGATGGAAGCCATGCGCCGCGTGCTGGGCGGGGACATCGGGAAGGTCCTCAGCTACTACGCCACCTACTACACCGGCCCGGTCAAGCCCATGCAGCCAGCCTCTGCCCGGCAGCCCGAATGGAGCGATGTAGAGTGGCAGGTGCGGAATTGGTATAACTTTTCATGGCTCAGCGGCGACAGCCTCGTCGAGCAGGCCGTCCACAGCGTGGATAAAATCGGCTGGGCGATGGGCGACAAGGATCCCATCTCCTGCATCGGCACCGGCGGGCGTCAGATCCCCATGGAAGGCTGCAATATCTTCGACCACTTCAGCGTGGTCTATGAGTATCCTGAACAGGTCTTCTGCACTATGAACAGCCGCCAGCAGCTTAACACCGACGGCGAAAATGCCGACTACATCCGGGGCGACAAGGGAGCCTGTGTTATCAAGGGCAGCGGTTTGTCCATTACCGGAGAAAACAAGTGGCGCTCCAAGGGGGATGACACCATCGACATGTATACCAACGAGCATGTGGAACTCTTTAAATCCATCCGCGCCGGCGAGCCGCTCAATGACGGCGAGTGGATGTGCCACAGCACGCTGCTGGCGATCATGGGCCGCACGGCCGCCTACACCGGCAAGCGCATCACATGGGAAGCCCTCATGAATTCCACAGAGGATCTCGCTCCGGATGACCTGACGTGGAATTCCTCCTTCATGCCAAGCGGGATGCCGATGCCCGGCCAGACGCCGGCCCGCTGATGCTCCACCTACTCCATGGCAACATGGGCTTGCCAGACCATTTCAGCGCCCCGCTGGAATCGTTAGGCTGCCCTGTCAAGCCGTGGCATTTGTGGAACCTTATACGCACTCATAAGGCAGCAGCAACCTCGCTGGATGCCGCCGCGCTCCATATTAGCGAAGCCGCAGCCCGATCTCCCGGACCCCGCTGGCTGGCGGGCTACAGCATGGGCGGGCGCCTCGCTCTGCATGCCGTCCTCACAGATCCCGCGTTGTGGCAGGGTGCCGTGATCCTCTCAGCTCATCCGGGATTGCCGGAGGAATCAGCCCGCGCCGCCCGCCGGGAAGCCGATGCCGCTTGGGCCGCGCGTTGCCTGACAGACAGGTGGAGTGACGTGGTGCGCCTATGGCAGGAACAACCGCTCTTCGCCGGATCAGAAACCACCTCCGACGGACTCGAACCATGGCGGCATGAAATCGCGGCGGCCTTCACCGGCTGGTCCCTCGGCGCTCAGGCAGATCTGCGCCCAGCCCTCGCCACTCTGCCCATCCCAGTGCTCTGGATCACCGGAGCAGCCGATGTGCGCTTCAGTGAACTGGGCGCGGAAATTTCGGCAGCAAATCCATGGATCCGGCATGTGGTGATCGATGGAGCCGGCCACCGGTTGTGCCAGGATGCGGCAGAGGCAACTGCGACGTTGATTGATGGATTTATAAAGGCACATCTGTCCGTGGCCACTCAAAGTGCACCACCTAACTAAGTAAGGGTTTGCATGCAGTTTTAGAGACAGAAGTCTCCCGATTGAGAATGAGTTCTAGCTAAGGCTGTGGCTTGGGTTGAATCCGACTGAGA
>JAYVJI010000554.1:0-7166 GCA_043769435.1 Verrucomicrobiota bacterium | reverse complement strand
GCGCGGTCACCCCCCCTCCGATCCCTCCGACCCTGATCAACAGCCTCCCAACTGAGCAGCCAGCATGGAGTTGATGCGGCTGTCGAAGGTGCTGGTTTTTATGAGCGCCTTCGCTGCGGGGCTGGCCAGCCATTGGTCCCGCTGAGCTGTGAGGGCGGTGAGCCGCTCCTGGAGCGCGGCGCGGGCTTTGGTGCGCTCCGCGATCACTTCTGCGAGCTTTGCGGCATCCGCTTCCTTCAGCTCTGCGGGGAGTGATTCTTTTTTGATGTCTGCGGGCTTCAGGGTGCCGTTCTGCAGGAGGAGGGTGAGGTCCTCATTGCCTGAAATGGCCTGCACTTTGCCGCCGCGGGAGTTCCATGACGCTCTGCTGGCTATTTGCTCGGCGCTGCCGTAGTGGGCGTTAGCGCATTTGGCTAGGCACATTCCCTGTTGCTCAGCGGTACCATAGGCTATGACTGTGGCGTTGAGCTGTGCAGAGACCGCTACCATTTCCTTATCAAATGGCGTCTCGATGAGCCGGGAGCCTCCGTCGGCGGGAATGCTGACGAACTGGCCTGAGGCCAACTCTGAGATGGCGGTCCAGTGCTTTTCGGTATCGCCATCACTGCCACAGCGGAGGGTGTTGATCCGGATGCCCCGCTTCTCTGCGAGGGCGCAGGTGACAGTGTAGGGAACATCGTTAGGATAGTCCAGATGCGGCGGCGCATCTCCGGCTAGAAAAACCAGCTTCCTGGCAGGCCCGGCTTTGCTCCACTCCAGTTTGGTCACGGCCTCATGCAGGGCCTGATTCACCGACTCGGGAGCGTCGCCGCCACCTTCAGCCTTGAACTTAAGCAAGGAAGCGTAGACCGCGTCTAGGTCTTCCGTCAGCGGCGTGATCTGAGTGACGTAGGCATCCCCACGGTCACGGAAGCCGACCAGCGCAAAGCGCACCACCGGTGCCGGTTGCCGGCGCGCGATGAGGTCGGCAATGCCCCAGATCTTTTGTTTCGCAGACTCGATGAGACCGGACATGGAGCCAGTGGTATCCAGCACAAAGCAGACATCGATCACTGGCCGCGGAGCAGGCGCTGCCGACGGTGTGGCCTGGGCCTGTGGCTCAGTCTGCTGGCTGCTGACGCTGCCCGCAGTAAGCAGCGTGAGTGCGACAACGGGCAGCAACAGATGATTCAGCAGCACGGAACGCAGGGAGTGTAATGATATGGTTTTGGCTTTCATAAGTCCCATACCATCCGCTGCTCTGTCTCTTCTGCTGTAAAGGCTCTGTAAAATCCATTACGTTCGGTTCTCGTCTGGGGCTTGCAAAGTGCCGGGGCATGGCTACGGGATCGGCCCTTCACTATTTTTCAACCTAAATCCAATCAGATCATGAGCCACGAAGCACCAGCCACCCACACTTTTCAGGCGGAAGTCCGGCAACTTCTCGACATCGTCATCAACTCGCTCTACACCGACCGGGACATCTTCCTGCGCGAACTGGTATCCAATGCAGCGGACTCGCTGGAGAAGCTCAAGCATCTCAAACTGACCGGTAAGAATGTCTTTGAGCCGGAGCGGGAGCCGGAGATCCGGATCACCATCGATGAGGAGGCGAATACCATCACCATCGTGGATTTTGGCATCGGGATGACGCGCGGGGAACTGGTGGAAAACCTCGGCACTATAGCGCACAGCGGGACCCGGAGTTTCCTGAAAAACCTGGACGCGGGAGACTCCGCAGCCGGGAATGTGATCGGGAAATTCGGTGTCGGATTTTACAGCGTATTCATGGTGGCGGATGGGGTAAAAGTATACACCCACTCATGGGAGCCGGACGGCGGGCACCTGTGCTGGAGCAGCGATGGCCGGAGTGGCTACACCATCGAAGAGGTGGAGGGACAACACCGCGGCTGCCGTATCGAAATCAAACTGAAGGAGGAGCACGCCGGCTTTGCCGATGCTGGAAAGCTTCGCAATCTGTTGGAGCGGTATTCCAACTTTGTGCCGCATCCTATTCTCCTCGACGGCGAGCGCGTGAACAAGGTGGAGGCCCTCTGGCTGAAGTCGAAGAGTGAGGTGACTGAGGACCAGTATAACGAGTTTTACAAGTTCATCGCGCACGCATGGGACGAGCCCCGCAGCCGCCTGCACTTCAACGCTGACGCCCCGCTGGTGATCAATGCGCTGCTCTTCGTGCCGAAGGACAATCCGGAGCCGTGGGGCATGGGCCAGACTGAGCCGGGCGTAGCGCTTTATTGCCGCCGGGTCTTGATCGATCAGCGTCCCCGGGGGCTGTTGCCGGACTGGCTGCGCTTCCTGCGTGGTGTGGTCGACAGCGATGATCTGCCGCTCAATATCTCCCGCGAGACGATGCAGGACAGCGCCCTCATTCAAAAACTGGGCGAGGTCATTACTAGGCGTTTCATCAAATCCATCGACAGTGAAGCAAAGGATGATGCTGTGAAATACGCAGCCTTTTACGAACAGTTCAGCCGCTTTATCAAGGAAGGGGTCATCACCGACAACCGGAACCGCGAATCGCTCGGCAAGCTCCTGCGTTATGAGTCCAGCATGACGGAGGCCGGCCAGCTCACAGGCCTAGAGGAATATAAGACCCGTATGAAGGACGGGCAAAACGACATTTATTACCTAACAGCTCCTAGCCGCGCGGCCATCGAGAACGGTCCTTACCTTGAGGCCTTCAAGGCACGCGGTCTGGAAGTGTTCTTCATGACCCAGCCAGTGGATGAATATGTGGCCTCCAGCCTGACTTCATGGGAGGGCCACCGTCTCGTGAGTGCTGACATGAGCGGCCTGGACCTAGGGGATGCGCCACCGGCGGAAGGGGCCTCGCTCTCTGAGGAACAGACCTTGGCATTCTGTGCGTGGATGAAGGAAACCCTGGGCGACAAAGTCGATACTGTCACCGCCAGCAAACGGCTGGTGGACAGCCCCGTGCTGGCGCTCGTGCCGGAGGAGGCCCGCATGGGGCCCCAAATGCGCGCGATCATGAAATCCATGGGTAAAGAAATTCCCGCAGCGAAGCCCCAGCTGGAAATCAACCCGCGGCACGGGTTGATCACGAAACTGGCCGGGGTGACAGAATCCCGGACCGCTGCGGCGAAACTGATCGCCGAGCAATTATTGGACACCGCCCTGCTCAATGCTGGGCTCTTGGAGGACCCGCGCAGCATCGCCCAGCGGGCGAATCAGGTGCTGGAGATGGCCTTGTCCTGACATTCCCGTATGGACCGCACTGCCGCCATCCAGCAAATCCGCGAGACCGGGCGCGAACTCGTCCGGCCGCTCATGAAGCTCCATCAGGCCGTCAATGCCCTAGATCATCAGGAAACCAAGGACGAGTGCCTGCGCTCACTTCACCGCCTGACCGTGGAGCTGGAAACCGTGAAAAAACTTGCAGGTAAACTGGAGCGCGACGACGACTCCAGCATCCTTTGATCCCTTGAGCGCCGGATCACGGCACGGGCGGTTCCTAACAGACCATATTTATTTATAACACAGCACAGCTGAAACCGCTGTCAGCCTCTCCGCGTTTCCTCTGTCCATGCATGGACGGCACGGCGGACTTCACCTGCGACATCGCCCCGGGCTTTGGCAAAGGGCGGGCGAAACCAGGGGAAGGCGCCAGCCACGTCGGCAGTCACTAGGATTTGTCCGTCGCAGTCGGGACCGGAGCCGATACCAATGGACGGACACTGGATGGCCCGCGTGATTAGCGAAGTCACCGGGGGGATGATGCCTTCCAGCACTATGGCTAGGGCGCCTGCCTTATCAAGGGCGAGGGCGTCAGCGATGAGGCGTGCGGATTCATCGTCTGTGCGGCCCTTTTTCTTGTAGCCGCCTTCCTCCCGCACGCTCTGCGGCAGCATCCCGATGTGGCCGATGAATGGAATTCCGGCGTCGATGATGGCCTTGATCTGTGGCAGCATGCTGACGCCGCCTTCGAGCTTCACGGCATCTGCGCCGGCGGCGGTGAGCGCGCGCGCGGTGGCGACAGCCTCCGCCGGAGTTTGATAGGATTGAAAGGGCAGGTCGCTGCCGATGAGGGACCGGCCCGCTCCCCGCCGCACGGCGCGGGTGTGGTGGACCATGTCTGCCAGGGTCACGTCCACCGTGTCTGGATACCCTAGCACGACCATGCCCAGACTGTCCCCCACAAGGATGAGGTCCACGCCTGATTCCTCCAGAAGCCGGGCGGTAGGATAGTCCGCCGCAGTGAGCATGCAGACTATCCTTCCTTCGGGCTTGAGCTGGCGGAAGGCGTGGAGCCGGGAGGCAGCAGTCTCCATCAGTCGGTCACGGCTGGGTAGTTTTGGCTGAAGGATTCGCCGCCTTTAGTTTTCACATTGAGTGTGCCCCCGGCGCGTTGGAGCGTCAGCCCCTTGTAGCTCTCACCGGCGGCGGCATCCAGATCAAAGATCAGTTCCGCCTCCACCAGTTTATCGTAGGTCACTTCCAGTTCTGAAGGGTTGTCCAGAAACCAAGCCTGCGAGCTGAAGGCGATTTGCTGAAGATTGCTGCGAATAGTCCGGGCGGTATTTTCCGCAGGCTCTTCCTCCGCCTCGTCGTCTGCGGGCAGCGGTTTTTTTCTGACCTGCGGCGTAGCGGTTTTCAGTCTCTCCATGGTCTGCTGGTAGCTGCCAAGAGCACCGGCGATGCAGGCGAGGGGAACGGCCGCTCCCAGCACCAGGGTGGTCTTATGGCTGTCTGAAGCGTTGGACTGGAACAGCATGCCCTCTGGAACATTGCTGAAAGTCGCGCCCACTCCGCTGTCACCGCCCGGCTCACCGTCCTCTAGGGCCTTGAGTAAGGCCCTCATGGCCTCCAGATTTTTGCCGGGCGCCGCTTTCACCGCCTCCTTAGAGAAGCTGCTCACCGTGTTGAGGAATTGGTTGCTTGCATAGCTCAGTCCGTTCACCTCAGTCGGCAGACCGGTCATTGCTTTGGTGAACGCTGGATCGTCCTTGAGGTGGGTAGCCCCGGTCAGTGCGGTGCGGGCATATTCCAGATTGGTGGTCAGGAAAACGCGCTTGGATTTGTGATCATAATATAGCGCCGGCTGGAAATGCTTTTCCATTCCCCCGGGCAGCGCTTGGTTTGGCTGGACCGTGGTAAAGCCATCCCCTTTTTCGATGGTGACTGCATCATAGGCCCCGGCAAATGTTAGGAGCGGCTCCATGAGGAAGTCGATGCCGTCGACCGCCAGCATCAACTGAAAGGCGGGAACCGGCACGGGCGCGCCGGGAATCTCGATGGTCTGGCCGTCCTCGAGCCTGGCAATAACCATCACGCGGGTGTCCAGTTTATCCATGACCTGACCTATGTTCATCTGGAGCCCGGGCACGGGGAAGTTCAGACCGGTCTCAAACTGATCCAGTATCTTTTCTTCACCCGTTGCCTTCAGCACGGAGGTCAGCATGGGCTTGAGAGCGCTGAGTGAGATCTCGATCTGGAATGCCGCGTCGGTATCAGCGGGAGCTAGCGCACTGATGACCGCCGGCCCTGCCTTGCCCCCGAAAAGCCGGAAGACACCCTTACCTCCTTCCGGCATGTAGAGCAGCGCGCGGTTATGGTAGAAATCCTTGTTCAGCTTCCGGCTGCTCATGCCCACGGCCTTCAGTGAGGGCAGCCCCAGCGCGTCCACCATGGAGCCGAACTTCAAGTCCCGGGGGATCGACGGCTGAGCGTCCCGGGCCACTCCCATGACGCTGTCCACCAGAGTCGTGAGCCGGTTCACATCCCCATCTATGTCCATGTAGGTGAAGAAGCTCCCGCCCAGTTCGAGGTGCCGTGACACTGCTGCCCAGTGGGCCGAGGCGTGCTCCGGCTGCACCGGGGCAGCATCCGCGAGGGCACGGGTGCCGGGACTCATGGAACAAACAACAGCAGCGATAAAAAGCTGGATAATGGAAGTGCGGTACATATCGGTGGTAAATCAAACGCCGCGTAGCACGGGCAGCCGTGGCGGGCAATGCGATGTTTGCGTAAACTCCTTGGAACCTCTGGAACCTGTTGCGGCAAATCAATTCGCCCCTTATGAGAACTGGCTCACCTGCAAGCCCAGCAAGCCTGCGGCAGGGCGATTCCAAATCCAACCAACATCCTGCCACTATGAAATCGTGAGTATTGCTGAGCTTATGGGATTTGCTTACGAACAACGGAACCATTATGCCTCCAGCCTCCTTCGCCCCGGCACGGTCGCCGTCGCTTTATTGGCGGTGGTCACATCCGTCACATCATCGACAGCGCAAGTTCCTGCTGGCCCGCGGGACGCGGATTTTGCCAAGGTCAGGCCGGTGCTGCAAAAATATTGCTATGGCTGCCATGATGCGGAGAAACAAAAGGGAGATCTCGACCTACAGCGTTTCCGGTCTGTAGCGGATATCGTTTCCGAACCGAAGCCGTGGGAGGGCGTGATCGCACAGATGCATCTGGGCGAAATGCCGCCCAAAGACAAACCGCAGCCGGATGCCGCAGAGCGGGAACAACTGATAGGCTGGGTGAATGCCGTGCTGGATGAAGCGGCACGGGCGCGGGCGGGCGATCCCGGGCCCGTGGTGCTGCGGCGGCTGAATAACGTGGAGTTCAACCACACGGTGCGGGATCTCACAGGGGTGGATTCACTGGAGCCTGCTAGGGAATTTCCCGCAGACAGTGCTGCCGGCGAAGGCTTCATGAATACGGGCAGCTCGCTGGTGATGTCGCCGCCGCTCCTGACAAAATATCTGGATGCCGCTAAGGACATCACGGCTCACGCGGTCCTGCTGCCGGATGGCATCCGGTTTTCGCCGTCCGCTTCCCAGCGTGACTGGACGGAGGAAAGCCTAGCCGCCATCCGCGGATTCTACAGTCGCTACACGATCAATGGCGGCGGCTCGGCGGTGAATCTCCAGGGCATTCAGTTTGATACGAGGGACGGCGGGGTCCTGCCACTGGAGTCTTATCTTACCGCAACCCTAACAGATAGGGATGCTTTAAAATCCGGGGCGAAAACTGTAGTGGAAGTCGCCCGCGAAAAGCGGTTGAATGCGAAGTATCTCGGCCTGCTCTGGAGCGCTCTGAATGACGAAAAGCCTTCCGTGCTGCTGGATGCCGTGCGCAGCCAATGGCGGGCGGCAAAGCCGGACGGGGTCGCAGTGATGCTGGCTCTGGTGACTCAATGGCAG
>JAYVJI010000553.1:0-4360 GCA_043769435.1 Verrucomicrobiota bacterium | reverse complement strand
GGCTTGTAGTCAAAGGTGTCGACCTGACTGACTGCTCCCGAGCAGAAAATCATGAGCACATTTTTGGCGCGAGGTTCGAAATGCGGATTCCGTGCGGCGTTAGGGTTGGCGGGGTTGATAGCGGGCCGGATGGGCAGGTCGGCCGCCCGGGCACGCTCAGTGGCCAGCAGATGCGTCAGGGCGATGCCGCTGAGTCCGCTGGCCGTCTGGGAGAGGAATCGGCGGCGGTTGAGAAAAGGGTGCATGGCAGTTAGAAGACGAAAAGGAATTCGCTGGAATTATAGAGCGCCCGGCAGAAGGCGGGGAGGCCTAGTTCCGTTATCATAGCGGTGGATGCCTCCTGCTCCCATGCGTCCGGCTCCCGGGCGTAGAAGAGAGCAAAGGCTTTGGCGACCTGGGCTGAAATTGATTCTCCTGCTTCCTTGGTGAGCCGACCGGCCAGCAAATCGGATTGCTGCAAAACGAAGGTGCTGTTAAAAAGATTCAGCGCTTGGAGCGGCGTATTGGAGCGGCTGCGCCTAGCCATGACCTGGCCGCCATCCGGGCAATCAAGCGAACTGAAAACGCTGTCCGTCGTCTGGCGAATCCGGAATTGATAGACCATGCGGCGGAAGTCTGCGGGCGTGAACTTTTCCTTTGGAAAGTAGTGCATGACATTCTCCTCCACGATGTCCATGAGTGAAAATCCAGGCCCGCCCATTTTCAAATCGATCACTCCGGAATTGGCTAGCATAGCGTCACGGATGACCTCCGCCTCCATGCGTCGCGGCGTGTAGCGCCAGAGCAGACGTCCCCCGGCATCCGCCTGCAGGGCATCACTGCGGGGAGCGGAACTTTGCTGAAAAGTAGCGGAGTGGAGGAGGATACGCTGAATGTGCTTGATGGACCAGCCGCTCCTGACAAACTCATCCGCGAGCCAGTCGAGGAGTTCCGGATGCGTGGGAATGGTTCCATTTTTTCCAAAGTCGCCCGGCGTATCCACAATGCCGGTGCCGAAGACGTAGTGCCACAGGCGGTTCACCATGACGCGCGCGGTGAGCGGATGCCGGGGGCTGGCGATCCAGTGAGCGATCTTCACGCGCCGTTGCTGCTCCGGCTCATCCATCGCCATGCTTAGTGTGCCCAGCACCGAGAGTGAATCCGGGGCCACCGCTTCCCGGTTTTGCAGGGGCTCGCCTCGGTAAAGCCGATGCGTGGGCCCGGGCTGGCTGAACTGGCCCGCATAAGCCGATTGCGCGCCGCTGAGCACAACGATCCGTTTTTGAATATCAACGATTTCCGCCATGGCATTACGGGCCGCGAGGACATCCGCCGGCGGGAGTTTAGTGAGGAAGGCATGCGGGTCGGGGGTGCCGCGTTCGCTGAATGGCTCGCGGTCGTCGGACCCCGCCACCGTCACCCGCGATCCAGCCCCGGTGGCGGCTTCGATCACATACGAAATCGCGAGGCGGTCGCTGAATCTTCCTTCCCGATCACGCGTCCAGACAATGCGCTGGATGCTGATTTTGTCTGGAAAATCAATCTGCACCCAACCGGTGGCAGCGTCGGAAACCCAGCTATGATCATTCCCTAGCAGGCCATCATTCAGGTGCTCCAGCTTGTGAATGGCGTATCCTGGCAAAGACCCGGAGGCAGTGACCTTTGCTCCGCGGGAAGCCAGCGCCACATTCCGCCCTGTCTCATCGTAGATCTCCAATTCATCAAGGCAGGGCTGTGATGCGCTGCTGCTGCGGATGGTGAACTTCACGGAGGTGGCTGCCAGTGCAGGGAAAATCTCCTCATTGAACTTGGCGGTGACCGGTGGGCGCAGGACTTCTCTGACCGCTCCAGCGATGTCCATGCGGGCCGCTTTGGTCCTCAGCGTTTCGAGAAAGGCGAGCGCCGCGGTCTCTTCAGTCCGGGCTTTAGCCAGTTGGATTTCCGCCTCCGGAGCCAGCTTCGCAGGCAGTGGGCGCTCTCCGTGATTCACACCGGCGAAGACGGCCTGCATCGCAAAATAGTCCTTTTGCAGGATGGGATCAAACTTGTGATTGTGACAACGTGCACAGCCCATGGTCAGGCCCATGAAAGCGGTGCTGGTGGTGTTCACCATATCCGTTAGCTCGTTCTCCCGCAGGGTGGCATTCAGTAAGGGATCGCCTCTTACGATGTCATAGGTCCCCGCCACAAGGAAGCCGGTGGCGGCGTCCTCCCCCAGCGCATCGCCGGCAATTTGCGCACGGATAAATTGATCGTACGGCTGGTCGGCATTCAGCGCCTTGATAATCCAATCGCGGTAGGGCCAAGCATTAGGACGCGGACGATTCGTCTCGAATCCATTCGTGTCGGCATAACGGACCACATCCATCCAGTGGCGAGCCCAGCGTTCACCATAACGCGGGCTGGCCAGCACGGCATCCACCAGCTTAGTAAAAGCATCCGGGCGCTCGTCGGCGGTGAATGCGGCAACTTCTTCTGGCGAGGGCGGCAAGCCGTGCATGACTAAATACAGGCGCCGGATCCAAGTGGCGCGATCCGCTGGACCCGACGGGCTGAGACCGCTCTCTTTCATCCTTGCCAGCACAAACTCGTCCACTTCATTTTTCACAAAAGAATCTCCACTCCGGGGAACGTCGGGGCGTTTCACCGGCTGAAACGACCAATGGTCAGTCTTGATTTTCAATGACTCTAGGGCCTCCGCTTCGCCCGGCATTTTTGCGCCGCTATCGATCCATGCCCGCAACATTTCAACCTCCTCCGGGCTGAGCCGGTCTCCTTTCGGCGGCATCACTTCTTTGGGATTTTCGGAGGTCACGTGCTTAATCAGCGAACTCTCCGCACTTTTGCCTCTAACGAAAACCGGCTCGCCTGAATCTCCTCCTTTGAGAATGCCCACCACTCCATCCAGCCGCAGCTTCCCCTTCTGCTTTTCCGCATCATGGCAATCGAAGCAATGGCTCTCGAGGATAGGCCGGATGTCCTTTGCAAAGTCCACCACGCCCCCGGGTGGACCTGGCAAATCTGCAGCTCGCGAGGATGATGCCGCCAGCAGAATGAGCAAGGCACAACTGGAAATGACGAGCCGGAGCAGGCGCTCAGGCGAATGACCGTCATGGCAGGAGAGAATGTGCATTATCGATGCGAAAGTGGAACCGTGCAGGTATTCCATATCTGATACGCAGGAACATCCGGACGCTTTCAAGCCAGTTCACTATATTCTCCTACCAGATCACCTTGGGAACGCGACCGCTAAACTGGGCGAACTCCCTCAGCAGAAAAGCGATGAAGGCCCTAACAACTGCGGCATCGCTCAACCAGCTATGTCCTTCAGGGCTGCTTTCCGGTAGTCGCGGTTGAGACGGCGAATATTGTCACCGCTGATTTCCTTGGGACAGGCCGCCTCGCACTCATATTGGTTAGTGCAGTTGCCAAAGCCCTCACCATCCATGGCGCGGACCATGGCCAGAGTTCGGCGGGCTGCCTCCGGTTTACCTTGGGGCAACTCATTGAGGTGAGCAGCCTTAGCGCTGACAAAAAGCATGGCGCTGGCATTTTTGCACGCTGCCACACAGGCACCGCAGCCGATGCATGCTGCGGCTGAGAAGGAATGATCCGCTACGTCCTTGGCCACCGGGACGCTGTTGGCTTCCGGTGCGGATCCGGTGCGCGTACTGATGTAGCCACCGCTCTGGATGATGCGGTCAAAGGAACCCCGGTCCACCGCGAGGTCACGCAGCACCGGGAATGCTTTCGCCCTGAATGGCTCGATATAAATCGTGTCCCCGGTGCGAAAACTCCTCATGTGAAGCTGGCAGGTGGTGACCCCGCGGTTGGGTCCATGCGGACGCCCGTTGATCACCAGCGAGCAGGAGCCGCAGATGCCCTCACGGCAGTCATGATCAAAGACCACGGGGTCGCCGCCGCTGGTGAGGATGCTCTCATTCACGATGTCCAGCATCTCCAGAAAAGAGGCGCTGTCCGGAATGGCTTTTGCCTTGTGGGTCTCAAATCGCCCGGGAGCATCCGGCCCCGGCTGCCGCCAGATTTTCAGTGTCAGGTCGAGAGTTGATTTCTGTTCAGCCATAGCTTTTTAAAAAAATGATGGTTAGCAAATTCGCCCGCTGGTTACTTGTAGCTGCGGGTGCTGAAGTGAACTTCCTCATACTCCAGCCATTCCTTTTGGAGGGCCGGCTTACTGTGATCGCCGGAAAATTCCCATGCCGCAGCATAAGAGAATTTTTCATCGTCCCGTTTCGCCTCTCCATCCTGCTCGTATTCCACGCGGAAGTGACCGCCGCAGCTTTCTTCACGATGGAGCGCATCCCGGCAGATCAGTTCGCCGAATTCCATGAAGTCCGCGACGCGCCCTGCTTTCTCCAGT
>JAYVJI010000552.1:0-2246 GCA_043769435.1 Verrucomicrobiota bacterium | reverse complement strand
CTTTTGGGCGACTTTTGCACACCCCAGTGGCTCACGGACCGCGCGTCCGCCGCGATGCTGGCACCGTCCTTTCGGCGTATTTGGGCTGACCAATTGTCGAGAATGACTCGTTGTAAACAAGGGCCGATGACTCCATGCATCCCCCAGTGCGACTACTACGCGCCGTTATAACTATGAATCGCCTCACACTTCCGCTGCTTGTTGTTTCCCTCGCCCTGGCCGGGCTTTCCACGTGGCTATTTATGGAGCGGGGGCGACAGGCGGGTCGCGTGACGGAGTTGGAGGCCGCTGCGGCTGGGTATGTGACGCGCGTAGCGACTCTGGAGGCTGCGGCAGCTTCCAAAGCGGTGATGGTGGAGGCTGCCCGGAAGCAGGCGGGGGAAGTGGCCAGCATGAAAAAGCAGGCGGATGCCAAGGACCCCGGACAGCCCGTGGATCCCGCCAAGGCAGCGATGGAGGGGATGGCGAAAATGATGAGCGATCCAAAGATGCGCGACGTGATGAAGAGCCAGGCGCGCATGGGCGTGGATATGATGTACCGGGATCTTTTCGATTTGTTGAATCTGCCCGAGCCCCAGCGCACGCAGTTTGAGAAGCTCATCGGCCAGAAGGCGACGGCCGGGATGGAGGCGGCATTCGGCATGATGGGCAGCGAGAAGACGGCAGAACAACGCAAGACCGCGGCAGCGGAGGTGAAGCGGATCATGGAGGAGTCCGATGCCAAAATGAAAGAGCTGCTGGGCAAGGAAGACTATGATAAGGTGCTGCGTTATGAGGATTCCCAGATGGAGCGGATGCAGCTCAATTCCTTCAACGGGATGTTGACCGCCAAAGACCTGAGCATGGATGAGGGCACGGAGGCAAAACTGATGGACGTCATGTTCGAGGAGCGGAAGAAATTTCCCTTCGCGGAGAATTATCTGGATCAGCAGAATCCTGACATCACGCGCTTCTCGGACGCGAACACAGACAGGTTCAATGACGAGTATGGGCAACTTAACTCGAACATCACCAACAGGGCCGCTGGCATTCTGACGCCGCCACAGTTGGATATCTTCCGCCAAAGCCAAGAGCAGCAGCGGAACATGATCCAAATGCAGATGGAGATGGGGACAAAGATGTTTGGCGGCGGACAATAGGAACCGTCTGTCGCAGTCGTTTTCAACTTCAAGACCTCCTCCTCCGCTACGGTTACCGCTATAAAGTTCGTAACAAAACAGCCCGGAGGTATTCGCTGCGGGCTGCATCATTGCAGGATTACTTAGCTTCGAGTTTGACCGTGACGCCATCAGGCCAGATCCGTATGGACGACGCACCGGAAAAAGTGGCGGAAAGCGCACGGTTTCCGTTGCCGGGTTGTGGGACATGGGTAGGCATGTGTCCTTCCTGCGGGTCTCCGCCTCCACACTTCGCCATCACTTCTCACATGTCTCCCATCCTGATCACTGCTGCTATCATTGCCGGCATCGGCGCTGTCCTCGCTCTTTGGGCCGTCAGCCTATACAACGGCTTGGTGGTTATGCGGAATCAATACCGGAACAGCTTCTCCCAGATCGACGTCCAGTTGAAGCGTCGGTATGATCTGATTCCCAATCTGGTCGAAACCGCCAAGAAATATATGAGCCATGAGCGCGAGACACTGGAGGCCGTCATTCAGGCCCGGAATCAGGCGTCTGCCGCCCGGCAGGCAGTAGCCGCAGACCCGGGGGACGCCGGCGGTGTGCAGCGGCTGAATCAGGCAGAGGCCGGCCTCACCGGTGCCATGGGCCGCTTTATGATGCTCCAAGAATCATACCCGGATCTGAAGGCGAATCAAACCATGGCACAACTGACAACGGAACTAACCGAGACTGAAAACCGAATTTCCTACGCCCGCCAAGCATATAATGACTCCGTGACGGACTATAACAACCGCCGGGAGATGTTTCCGAGCAGTGTGTTTGCCGGCGCTTTCAATTTCACTCCAGCCCAGTTGTTTGAAGTAAAATCCGAGACCGTGCGGGATGTTGTGAAGGTCAGCTTTTGACCGATGGATAGCGGACTTTTTTGGGTCTCAGGTGGTGGCTTTCCCAGTGGCCTCACCGCCTGATTTCGTGCGGGAGCACAATGTCTGTTTGAGGGGACCGGCAAGGAGCGTTGCTGTCATGGCAAGAAGCAAAATCAGGGTACACACGGCAGACAGTCGGCTGGCGGCTGAGGACCAGCCGCCAATTAACTCTGCTTTGTTATTCCGCCGTTGGAGTTCG
>JAYVJI010000551.1:0-2677 GCA_043769435.1 Verrucomicrobiota bacterium | reverse complement strand
CCAATACCCGGTGGCTGCTGCTGGTATCTGTGCGCCCGTCCGTGCGCCCCCCGGCTGCGCCCCCACTCCCGCTGCGCGTGCCGCCGGCGATTCCTGCGGACGGGCCGGGTTTTCTATTAGTAAAGGGAGACGCCGCCAACAGCCTCGCGATGGAGCCCGTGACGGCGCTCCATGAACTTTACGCGAAAGACAAACCTCAACTTGTGGCAAAGTGGGAGGAGCGCACGCGGCTCCGCCTGGCGGAGGCGGCCCGCACTGCCTCCACCTCCGCCGAAGGATACCGTGATTCATTACTGGCCGAAACAGAGCCGGCGGCACGGTGCCGGCCCAGCGGCAGCGCCAAACCCCTGACCTGCACCCACCATGAAATACCTGTTTCTCACCTGGGTCTGCCTGACCGCCATTTGCCAGCCGGCACCGGCCCAGTCACCTCCTGTGCAGCTTGATCCGGTTTTGCACCGGGTCTATCCAGGCACATGGGAACTCGCCTGGGACAGTGTGGACCGTCGCACCTATTTTATGCAGTGGTCCGAAGACCTTTCGGTGTGGCACTATTTTCCGGAAATCGAATTCGGCGACGGGCTTCCTCTCTCTTGGTGCCTGTGTTTCGGCACCGGCACCGGGAGCGGGCGAATCCAGGTGCGGCTGCGCTATCTGGATGTGGCTACCACCGATCCCGATTTGGCGGACTTCGACAACGACGGCCTGCCTAACCTCGCCGAACTCCAGATGCCGGGCAAAGACCCGCTGATAGCCGACACCGGCGGCGCTGACACCGACACCGACGGCATGCCCGACGCTCTGGAACTCTTCTACTGGGGGAACCTCAGCAAAACCGGTACCGGCGATGAGGACGGCGACGGTATCAGCAATGCTCTGGAATTGCAGGCCGGCCAAACCCCCGCCAGCGACCAGACGGCCACTGCGGAGGGCCGGTCCAATTACTTCTACGATGTCATGGGCCGCTTCGATTCCTCCAACGGAGTGGAGACTTTCAACCCGCAGTTCGACGCTGAGGGGAACCTTTTGAACCGTGAATGATATGAAGCGCCTCCTTGCGATAATCGTCAGCCTGCTGGCTCCGGCTGGCCTTCTCCCGGCTCAGAGCGATCCTCTGACCGGCTGGAATTTTTGGCCCGCGCCTGCCCACGTAACACTTCAATCAGGCCTGAGCACCAACGTGCCAGGATTACCATCGGGAACGGGAGGGACGGCGATAACTCCGGCAGTGGGCGGCGCGTCGGACCCTGAAATTGTGGCGCTGGCAGCTTCGCTGGGCAACGCCCCGCTGCGGATATTTAATTATGTCCGGAACCGGATTGATTATGTTCACTATTACGGGTGCCGGAAGGGAGCCTTGATGACGCTGCTCGACGGGAGCGGCAACGATCTGGACCAGTGTGCGTTGCTGGCCGCCCTCTTGCAGGCATCCGGCAGTGTAACGAACGTGACCTTCCGCAGCGGGTTTATGGATGTGCCCTGCACGGGCAACAATGGAAAGAACATAAACGAATGGATTGGACTGTCTGATGATCCGTATCCTGGTTTGAGCTATGCAGCGGCCTATCCGGGCGCGGCCACGCTGTCCGGTGTCAGCGACGAGAAATTGAAGCGGTTACAGCATGCTGCACGCTTCATGCGGGTGCGCGGCACCCCTTCCGGGGCGGCGGATGGCGTTTATTGTTCCACGACGGACGGAAGTGCGCTCTGTCTGGAGCGGTGGTGGTTGCGGGTCCAGGTGGGTGGACAGACCTACGACCTCGACCCGTCGTTCAAACGATACGACCCCATCTCCGGCATTAATTTTCCAAGCGCTCAAGAGTATGATCGGACACTGATGCTGAGCGCAGCTGGCGGGCAAACCGACACGGCGTGGGTCAAGGGCCTGAGTGACACCGGGATCGCCTCGTATCTGTCCGCCCGAACGAACAAGTTCCGGACATGGCTCACAAACAACGCCGCCGGTGCCAGCGTCGCTGAGATTACAAGCGGCCGCCGGATAAGGTACGAGGATGCAGCCAACCTGAGTGGAGCCTTTCCTCTGACTCTCCCCGCGGCGACGAGCCCACCGTATTCGGAAACCCCCGGGGCGGTCAAATCTACGCTGCGCATTCAAGCCGGGAGCCTGGACAGGACCATCAACCTCGCTGATCTCGGCGGCCGCCGGCTGTCGCTGTCCTTTACGACAACCGCAGGAGTAACCACGGCACGGTTCCATGTGGACGACGACGAGCTGGCGACGGCCACGGCTGCCCAGGTGGACTTTCCGGTGACGCTGACGGTGAAGCATCCCCTCCTCACTGCCAGCGTCAGCCCCTCAGTGATCTACAAGCGGGGGGACGGCAACGCCTACGCCATCGGTTATGGATTCTCGCCAACCGGGAGGCTGCTGCAGCGGCGTTATGACAAGCTGGATGACTATCTCGCACAGGGCAAAGCCGACAGCAGCCGGGAAGTGCGCACGGAGATGCTCAATATCCTGGCGCAGTCCTACATGATGCAGCGGGAACTGGCCCTGCGCCTTTCCGCCGCCGCCGCCGGGGTGCTTCCCTGTACGCAGCAGTGTGTCGGGCGCGTGGCGCAGGAAACCGGCTATTACATGGACTGGTATTTGCTGGACACCGCCCACTTTGCTGCTGGCGGTGATCAGTCGCCCGCCCGGAGCATTTTTTTGACA
>JAYVJI010000550.1:0-3898 GCA_043769435.1 Verrucomicrobiota bacterium | reverse complement strand
CAACTAAATCAGCCGTCGCCAAAGAAGTGGATGATGAACTAACGAAGCAGGAGGAAGTCTTTACAAAGGCTATCCAGGAAAGCCATGACGAGAAATCTCAGCAACAGCGCGACTTTGGCCTCAGCAGTCCAGTCCAAAAGGAGTTTGTCGGGAACGGTTCGGTCCAGAAATTGATAGGGGAAAAAAATGCCGAAGGCAAGCAGCTGAAAGAATCCGCTGCCGGTTTTCGCTCCGTGAATGACAATGTAACTTGGAAACTCAGTGAGGGCCAAAAGTCCGCCGCAGCGCCGCAGCGCCGCAATGCTGTGACCAGCCGGCTCGCCACTTCCAAAGACAGCGGCGGGATCGAGAAAATACTGGACGAGAAGCAGCGGGAAGGCAAAGCGGACCAGAGTTACCTTCAGGCCGGCAAAGATGCTATGCCAGCCCCTACCCCACAGGTCACGAATGGCTTCGGCGACTCGTCAGCAAACTTTTACGACTTCAATAACGCGCGATTGAATGTCCAGTTGGAATCCAAATCCATAAGAACTGAGCCGGACAATTTTCTGGGTAAAAACTCACTCGCTGGTCCTCCAGCAACGCAATTATTTACCTCGTTGTCCGATGCAGGAAAGGCCTCACAGGCCGTTTTGAAAACCACCGGAAGAGCCTCCCTTGCTTCCGTTTTTCCTGAGCAATCCAATGTGATCCACTTCAAAAAGGTAAAGGACCACGCCATGGTTACTTTGAAGTTGAGGGAATCAGTCTCAGCCCGCATTGATGTGAATTACATTTCTGGATGGATCGCAGCGGTCACCATGGTCCTCCTGATCTGGCTCATGGTGCGACGCAGGAACCACCGTCGCAATAATCGAAACCAAGCGGGAATAAGCCGTGGCAAACCTAGTGTGGGAGTAGTCTAGTCTAGGCCAATCCGCCGCTGCCTGTAGCCAAAACTACCAGAACTTTCCCGACAGGAACCGCTTGACAATGCGCCTGCCAGCCTGCAGTAATGTATTCAATTCAACCATGTACCAGCACGCTGTTCGCAACTCAGAAGTAACGCGAGGTTCCAAGGAGCTAGGCGTAGTAATTCCATAGGCCGCCGCCGGCGCGAAATCCGACACCTCCCACCAATGAAAAAGCTACTCGCAGAGTTTATCGGCAGCTTTTGCCTTGTCTTCGCAGGCACTGGCGCCATCATCATCAACGACGTTTCGGGAGGCAGTATCACCCATGTCGGCATCGCGCTCACCTTTGGCCTTGTCGTGCTTGCCATGATTTTTGCTGTTGGTGATATCTCCGGCGCACATCTCAATCCCGCTGTGACGCTCGGCTTATTCTCCGCACGCCGGTTTGAGGGGCGTCAGGTCTTGCCCTATATCGGCAGCCAGCTTTGCGGTGCTATCGCGGCCAGCCTGCTTCTGCGGGCCTTGTTTCCGGCACACGTGACTCTCGGCGCTACTTTGCCAGCTGGATCTGTGGGGCAATCGTTCGTCTTGGAGTGCATTCTTACTGCCATCCTCATGTTCGTTATCCTCAGCCCTTCCACCGGCACCCGCGACCACCGCATCAGCGCTGGCATCGCCGTAGGCGCTGTCATCGCTCTGGAGGCTTTGTTTGCTGGTCCTATTAGCGGGGCGTCCATGAACCCCGCCCGTTCCATCGCGCCCGCCCTAGTCACGCTGAATTTTTCCAGCCTTTGGCTCTACATCGCTGCACCGGTCATCGGTGCATTTGCAGGTGTGGCCGGCTGCCGCTGTATCCGCGAGGAAGGCTGCTGCGGAGCCCTTCCGCGCCCGATTCAATCCACATGAAACAAAACGTCCTGTTCGTCTGCATCCACAACAGCGCCCGCAGCCAGATGGCCGAGGCGTTTCTCAACCACATCTGCCCAGAGGACTTTGAGGCATATAGCGCCGGATTGGAGCCGGGCACGCTCAACCCGCTGGTGGTAGCGGCCATGCAGGAGACCGGTATCGACATCTCCGGTCACCAAACCAAGGGCGTTGACGAGATGCTGCGCAGTGGACGCATCTTCTCACACGTCGTCACCGTCTGTGACGGAGCCAGCGCGGAGCGATGCCCGCACATTCCTGGAAGTGGCCAGCGGCTTCACTGGGGCTTTCCCGATCCATCGGCGCTCACCGGCACACACGAGCAGCGTATGGACCAAGTCCGGGAGATTCGCGACACGATTCGGCAGCAGGTTCAGCAGTGGTGCGACGCGCGTTGTCTCACTCCCTCCTAACAAGCGGACGAATGACCGTGGCTGCCACCGGGCGCAGGTCCTCTCACAACCGCTAACGGCGCCGCAGCAAGCGGTAGACCACGGGGGTGGCGATCAGCGAAAACAACACCGATACTCCCAGCGCGCCGATGATGCCGATGGCCAGCGGACGAAGCATGTCAGATCCATGGCCTATGCCATAGGCGAGCGGCAACATGGCCAGCACGGTCGCGAGGGATGTCATGAGGATGGGCCGCAGTCGCCTGCGGGCTGAACTCACCAGTGCATCATCGATACTCTCACCTGCATCCAAATGATGCCCTACCAAATCCAGCATGAGAATACCGTTCTTGGCCACGATGCCGACTCCGATGATGGCACCGAGAAAGCTCACGATATTTAAGGAAGTGCCAGTTAGCCATAGTGCGCCGATGGTCCCGCTGAGGGCGAGGACGCTGCCGCAGACTATGGCTATGGGTTCGAGGAAACTACGGAATTCTATGATCAGAACAGTGAACACGAGGCCGATACCTAGAATGAGCACGATGAGCAGGTGCCGG
The DNA here is from genome assembly GCA_043769435.1 of Verrucomicrobiota bacterium. Taxonomy (GTDB): domain Bacteria; phylum Verrucomicrobiota; class Verrucomicrobiia; order Verrucomicrobiales; family V1-33; genus JAYVJI01. The sequence goes on along the minus strand of JAYVJI010000550.1, from coordinate 1,126 downwards.
AAACTTTCCTCCTGTTGATGGAACAGGCCGCCAAACTCAATCGTGTCCCGAGGGATCCCCGCGTCTTTTGAGAGCACTTCCTTTATCTCCGCGATGCCGCTGCCGAGATCTCTGTCTTCGAAGGCGGCAGTGACCGCCACCAGTTGCCGCAAGTCCTCTCTGCGAAGTTCCAACTGGCCTGGTTCCTCGGTCATGTCTGCGACCTGAGACAGCTTCATGATGCTGCCGGCAGGCGTGCGAATAGGCAGTAATTTCAGGTCTTCTAGGCGCAGTATGCTTGATGGCTCTGTGACCACGCGGATCTCCACAACGCGATCCCCTTCGAGGACGCTGGAGGCCGTGCGCCCCAGCATGGTGGCATTCAGTGTAGCCGCGATGTCATCACTGGTCAGGCCGCAGCGCAGTGCGTCCGCCGACCGGATGCGGAAGCTCATCGTCGGCCCTGTCATGGTGAGTCCGTCGCTGGTGTCCACGACTCCGCGCACCTTTTCGATAGCCGCTTTTATTTCCGGAGCCTCCTTCATGAGCCATGCGGTGTCGGTTGAAAACAGCTTGATCTCCACCGGCTGCGGGGCTTCCGTCAGGTCTCCCACAAGATCGCTGAGAATTCCCGGAAATTCCCACTCTGCCTGAGGCAGTCCGGCATTGAATTTGTCGCGCAGTTCCATTTTCACAGCCTCAGTGCTGCGGGTCCGGCCAGGCTTCAGTTTCACAAGAAAATCTCCCGTGTTAGGCTCAGCCACTGCCAGTGCCAGCCGCGCGCCGGTGCGGCGGGAGTAGCCCTCCACTTCCGGAGTCGCCTGGATGATGGCTTCAGCCTCACGCAGGACGCGGTCCGTCTCATCGAGACTTGTGCCCCATGGCGTCTGATAGTCGATGACGAATCCCCCTTCATCCATATCAGGCATGAAGCCGGTAGGCAGCTTCTGATACATTTGCCAGCCAGCGATCCCGATGAGCAGACAGGCTGCTGCGGCCAGCCAGCGCAGGCGCAGCGCCTGACGTAAAATGGCTCCATACCAGCCGGTGAGGCGTCGTAAAACCGGGCCGCCATCCTCCGCTCCGGCGCCCAGCGCAGGCTCGCGGCTGTCCCGCAGGAAAAGGGAAGCTAGCGCGGGCGTCAGCG
>JAYVJI010000549.1:0-4752 GCA_043769435.1 Verrucomicrobiota bacterium | reverse complement strand
CTTCCCACGCGGTGGCGGGCGAGATAGACGCGGGCGCGGGAAATAGAGAGGCTTTTGGCGATCTCGTCCGTGCTCCAACCCTGCACCGCACTGAGCTGGAAGATCTGAATATTGCGCGCTGTGACGATTTCCTGCACGCGGCGCAGAGCGCGATCCAGCAGATGCTGCCGCCATTCGCTTTCCCATGCCTGACTGAGTTCATCCTCCGCCACTGCTCCGGCGCTGTCTTGCATCTGCTGCTCGGGCATCTCCTCCCTGCGTGCCGCTTCGCGGGTCTTCTTTGTCAGAAAATCGGCGATGTGGTTGCGCGTCACGCGCGCCAACCAGCCTTTGTAGGACCCCTTGCTGCGGTCGTATTGAAACTTGGGCATCGCCTGCGCCACGTCCGCGATAGTCTCTTGCACAACCTCCTCCGCCTCCTGACGCCGGAGTCCCGTGCGCAGACAAACCTGAAAAATGAGCTTCCCGTAGTTGTCCACAAACGACTGCCATGCCACGGCATCCGACGCATTCTTCAGCCGGGAAAGCAGGCTGCTGCGGGTGGGGAGAATGGAGTCATCGGCTGCAGGTGAGTTCACGGATGTCATGGATACGATGGCTTTCCATGGCTGCCAGCCCGACCTTTCACGCCAGGTCGATTTTTTTCCCCATCTGAGAAATGGTCAATTTCGATCAAGTTGGAGTTCGGGCTTCAGCCCGTCTCTCATCCCCAGCGCAACGGCCTAAAGGCCGAACTCCAACGGCGGACTAACAAAATAGAGTTAGACTTTGGCGAAATCGTTGCAGAAAACGAGGCTGAACGAACGGTGTCGAACTTGCTAGCGCAGCGCCTCCACGCGCCACCAGCATTTACTTTCCGGTGGGGTGGCGAATTGGGCTTCTATGCTTGTGGCAGACGGGGTGATGGTTAGACGACGATGGGCGGGTGTGACCGGTTGCCAGTTTTGCAGATCACGGCTCTGCCAGTAGCGGAACGTGGTGAGGGTGTCGGTGGGCCAGCCGCCGTGACGGAGGCGCCATGGGCCTTGGAAAATTTCGCATTGAGGCGGCTGATGGTAGGACTGGCCAAAGGCAAAGGAATGGAAGCTGACGGCATTGGCTGGCTGGGTGCCCAGCCATGTCAGGTAGCTGGGCGGGAGAGCGGCGGTGAGCATTTCCAACGTCCAGTTTTGCAGCCGGGCGCGGCGTCCGTCTAGCCGCTGATCCGTGATGCGCAGTGTCCAGTTTCCCTGCGGGCTGCGTCCCGCCAGTGACTCCAGATTTCCTTCCGGCAAAAATGCTTCGGTGTAGGGCGCGACGCCAAATTCCAGTCTGCGCTGCGTATGTGGACTGAAGTGGGTCCGGGTAAAATCCGCTCCACTCCGCAGGTTAGCGCCTGTTGTTAGGGCGATGGAACCAAGTCCCAAGGCTGGCGGCGGGATGAGCGTGAGGTCCAGCGATTGCACATTCTCATGCTGGATATTCACCCAGATGCCCACTCGCTCCAGAGGTCGGGTGACGTCGGTGGTGAGTGGAAATTCTGCCGTGCCTTGATCGGGCGCCAGGGTAGCGGGAGTGGTGGAGGCTAGATTCTGCTGGGGATAGAAGAGCGGATTACTCTCACTCAATGGTAAATGTATCGCCGTGCCTTGGCTTTCTGGCGCTACGTTATCGATGTATAGCCGACAAAGCCCGGCGTGGGGTCTATCAAAGGCTCCGCCAACGAGGATTCCATTTCCACTAACAACCAGAGCCTGGGCGGGGCCATTGCAGGGAGTGGGCTTCCACGTGGTGTCTAAGGTTCCGCTGGCGGTGAGCCGAATGAGCGACCGCACGCTTTTGGTTCCTGCTAGGGAAATGTCCCCACCCACATAGAAGCGCCCTGTGGTGTCGCTGGTTAGGACCAGAGGCGCATCATCAAAGGCTGGGGGCACGAAGGCTGCATCCAGACTGCCATTCACGTTGATTTGTGCCAGGCCGAGTCGTGTGGTGCCATTGATGCGATTGAAATATCCACCGGCAATTACAGAGCCATTGGTGACGCTGTGCAGGCAGCGAATCTCCAGGTTCGCACCGCTGTTGCTGCCTGTGGGAGGCTGGAAGGCTGGCTCTGCAGCGCCATTGGAGGTGAGCAGCGCGAGGCGATTGAAGTGCGTGGTCGATCCCGTGGGGCGGAAGAAATTTCCCCCTATCCACAGTCGACCATCCGGACGCAGGACCATGGCGCGCACGCGGCCATTGATGAAGCTGGGGATGGAAAAGGTAGAATCGCGCGTGCCGTCCGGCATCAAGCGCACGACCCAGTCAGTGGCCACGGAATTCTGCAAGCTCCGGCCTGCCACATAGGCTCGGCCATCGGCCAGCAACTTGATCGCTTGGACATCCGACACGCCTGCAGGCAGGGCTGGGGTGAAGCCGGTATCCCGCAGGCCGCTTTGATTGAGCTTCACGAGGCAGGCTGCGGCGGTGCCATCGAAGCTGGTGAAGTCTCCGCCCACCCATAGTGCGGTGCTATCTGCTGCTATGGAAATGATACTTCCAGTCGAGTGGGGTCCTGTTTTGCCTAACCGAAATTCCGCAACGGGGCTCCCATCTGCTTGCAAGCGCAGCAGCCCCGGGGCCGCTGTTTGGCGGGAAAAGCGAAATGCGCCCGCAACAAAGTATCCATCGGGAATGGCCATGGCCAGTGCCGTGACTGGCCCATCAAATGCGGGGTCGTCTAACGAACGATCAACGCGTCCATGCTCGTTCTCAGGCGGCAAGACAATAACCACGGCGCGGCGCGACCAGCGTGATCCGAACTGGTTAGACGCCACAGCATAGTATTCGCTGGTATCCTGCTGACTGGCATTATAAATGGTGAATCTGGCAGCCGTTTCGCCTGGAATCAGCTCCCGATTTTTCCGCCACTCCCATGTTAGGGTCGGATCAAATGCTGCATCCACTGTCAACGTAACCGTATGCCCATGGATGACCGAAGTGGACTGTGGATGCTGCAGGATGGCTGGCGGCGCATCGGCCAAGGCAGCGGCAGCGAGGCACAGAACACCCACCAGAGCGCAGGGCACTCTTGGTAGCGAAGTGTTTGTGATTTGTAAGGCTGGCATTTTTCCTGGCAGACTGGATCATCTAACCCACTCTGCCCGCAGTCGCATAAAGATTGCCGGTTGCCAGTCGTTGATCGGATACGTGATGCGCCAACGATTATTTCCCAGCGCTTGAGCGTAGGCTGCATCCACTCGCCAGTTCAGTAAATTCGTAGAAAATTCCGGGATCAAGCGGGCGGTATTGGCCTGCGCCGGACTGCTATTGGCGGGGAAGGGAAATCGCATTCCGGTATTGAACCGGTCACTCCAAAAATCATAGTATAGAGAGTTACCGTCCGCAGACCTCGTTAGCACTGGAGCCCGGGCCTTGGCAGGGTCATGGCCCAGGTGCAGTGTGGGATTCAATCCGAGGCAGAATTTCATGAGGTTATTGATGCCGTCGCCGCTGGGATTGCCGTCCGGCAGCGCGACGGACGGATCCAATGCAGGATAGCTCAGCGCCCATGTGTCGTAGGCATCCCCCGGTTCGATCGAAATGGAAATTCCGCCCAAATCTGAACTGGACGCTGCTTGGAAGTAGTAGGTGGCTCCGGGGGTGGGGTTGAAGGCTAGACGGCTGTGGCTGCGAGTCCCCGCCTGCCCAAAAGGAAACGCGGGTCGCGGCCCGGATAAAAGGCCCGGACTGCGCTGCAAGTCCGCCATCGCCGGGCCGCCGGAATAGACGGCAATTCCAAACTTAGCACCGGAGACCCCGGCATGAAGGAAAAAGTTGTTGGCGGAACAATGAACGACAAAAGTTTTCGCAATGCCGGGAGCCGTCCACTGCCACCATGCTGTGTATTTTAAATCAGGCCGATCTGGCTCGGCCATGGGTTCTCCGGGCTCAGAAGAGAGGTAGAAAACAGTGGTCTCGTCTGCTCCGTCAGGGGATGAATCCACAATCTGACCCGCGGCGGCAGCAGTCTCAAGGACTTTAGCGTTGGCTAAATCATCATTGGCTGCCGCATGGCGAAAAAATGGCGCCAGCCAAATAACGCTGTGGGCTTTTCCGTATGCCTGAGCAAAAAAGTATGTGCGCCCCGGCTGCGCGGTAAAGCGGACGACCCCGTTCGTATAGTCGAACCCGCTGGAGGGTATCTGGGGTCCATTTGGGCTGTCGACACAGCCCACCATTTTTTGTCCCGAGGAAAAGAACACGCCTTCCACGCCCGGTGGCGCGATCCATTTGAACCACTGCAGGTGCAGCAATGGTGCCTGTTGCGGCACTGGAAAGAGTGCCTTTTCTTCGGCGGTGGCGATGGTGGAAAGTCCGTTCGTATAGGCGGCCACCGGCAGACGGCTTGGTAAAATGATCGGATCCGCAGCATCGTCTCCTAGGACCGGGCTGCTGGCAGGGTAAAAGAAGAGCCGGTTGCTGGGGAAGGGAAATTTCAACTGAGGAGATGGTGTGAAGGAAGTGGTTTCGATACCCAGCCAGTATGTTTCTCCTGCTGTCACCGCAAAGGTCAGCGGTTCTCTCGCTAGTCCCTCGGCAACGATGATACCAGAAAACTGAGCCCCCCGCCGGATCTTCCAGAGCAATGATAAAGTATCCGTGCTATCGAGGCGCACCCAGCCGTTTGCCGGGGCCGTCCATTGCCGCGTAATGCCTAGCGGCTGTGGTAGGCCGCTGGAGACAAAATAGCCGACGTCTGTAAATTCAGCGCGCGTAGCCTGACCTAAGTTC
>JAYVJI010000548.1:0-4457 GCA_043769435.1 Verrucomicrobiota bacterium | reverse complement strand
GGTCCCTCTGTCCGAGTCCCGTCCACGCTGCTGGGAAAGACATTTCCGGAGGCACGTTGAGCCTCTACATGGAGAACGATCTCTTTGCTGGCACGGATCGCTACTACACCAGCGGGGTCAAACTGAGCTGGAGTTCGCCGGACTTGGAAAATCTAAGCGACACTCCCTATGCCAGCCCGTTACTGCCCTTCTTCAACCTCCTGCCCTACATTAACGAGAAGGGATATCAGAAAAATCTAGTTCTGGCGTTTGGTCAAAACATTTACACTCCCGACGACACCGAGACGACAGAACCCATTGAGGATGATCGACCCTACGCAGGCTGGCTCTATCTCGGAGTTGGGGTGGTGTGGAAAAATGAAGAGGTTCGCAATTCGCTGGTGCTCAATCTTGGCGTCGTTGGTCCGTACTCTTATGCAGAAGAGAGCCAGCGTCTCATTCATGATTGGCGCGGAATTGGCAGCCCCAATGGATGGGACCATCAGTTGCATAATGAGGTGGGCGTCATTCTGGTGTATGAGCGCAAATGGCGTTGGCCCAAACACGAACGCCGCAGTGGTTTTGATTGGGAAATGCTGCCCCATGCGGGTGCGGCCCTCGGCAATGTCCAAATCTACGCCAACCTCGGTACAGAATTGCGCGCGGGCTTGAATCTCCCCGATGACTTTGGCACCGCCGCCATCAGTGCTGCGGATACCACCTCAACGCCTGTGGATGGCCGGATGGCGGCGGATCGCTCGCGGTTTGACCTGGGCCTTTACCTCTTCGCCCGGGCGGACGGCCGCGCCGTGGGCCATAACATTTTTCTGGATGGAAATACTTTCGGCGACAGCCCATCCGTAGAGCACCACCCTTTCGTGGCCGACCTCAGCGTCGGGGTCGCGGTGAATTATAAGAATACCAAGCTCGCCTATGCCTTCGTTTGTCGCACCAAGGAATTTAGAGGTCAGGAGGAAGCGCAAGTGTTCGGCACGGTCTCCATCAACTGGACCTTCTAAACGCTGTGCGAGTCAGGACGGGAGAGAAACGAGCAGACATACTGGCAGATGCGCCGCGGTGATGGTGAAACCAGCGTTACAGGGGAGTTCAAAGGAACTTACCTGCCGCGTAATGCTGCACCGCGCGCTGGCTATCCAGCCCCACGCTGGGCAGTGACGTTCCTTGCCGACCGCGCAGCCGCATACCGGCTAAGGCCTTCTTAAGGGACGTAGAGAAAGGCGCTGCTGCTGAGCAAGGCGTGGCAAAGATCTGTTACGGCAGTGGCGCGGGCCGTGGTGCGGGGGATGGCGGGAAGCAAGAGGTCGTCGCGGCCGGAGATCAGGTTCCGGCGTGGTGCGGCGGCTTCAAAGTCCCAGCAGGCGATGGTATCCGGAGGAGGTGATTTTTGTGCGAGGCTGTTCGTGTTTGCAGCGCCATGCCGCAGGCGGATTTCATCGATGAGGCCGTCCCACTGGCGCCGGACAGTACCGGAGGAGTCTCCTATAACCAATGGCGCGAGGGCCTGCTGGGAGAGACTGGCCATGCCGTGGGGCACTGTTGATGCTTGCGCTGGTTCGTCTTCATTTGCTAGGTCTTTGGCAGTAAAGGTGACACTGCCGCCCGGTGCCATGTGGACGGAGGCACTGATGGAATAACTGCGATCCGCCTGAAGGGTAAGGCCACTGAAAACGGGCTCCTCTATGCTGAGGCCGTCGGAGTTCGCGCCGCTGAGCTGCATCACCAGCTGGAGCGGTGCGCGCCTAGAAGCCTTGCCGGTGACGCCGAGGAGCCAGCCCGGGCGGGCCTTGTCACCATCCCACTGGCTAATAACAGTGCGTACGCGCGCGTCGTCATAGACGCTGCGGAGGAGGATGATGGCCTCGACAGTGAAATCAACGGACGGCAGCAGGACGGCATCTTTCAGCAGGTGAATAGATTCTTGGCGGCTCCCGGGCGAGAGGAGCAGACCACGTCCCTCGCGTTGGGGCACGGGTTCGGTGATCAGCTCACTGCCGGCAGGAATCACAGATTGCTCCTCGGAGGTCCGCTGGTGAATGAAGGCCCTGGCTTCTCCCCGCGTGGCGTCATCGGGTGGAGCGCCGGTAGTCAGAAGCCATGCTGCGCTGATCAAGGCGTCGGGATCATCCGCCGTATGGGTCTGCAGCAGGCGGGCGCCCATGGCGTGGGCGCGATCCATAAGCTTCCGGCTGTTGGCCAGGTGGAGGCTTTGCAGCGGGGTGGTCGTAGTATCCCGCTGGGGGGTGGACTGGAATCTCTGGGGGCCGTCGAAAATCTCCGCGAGGGGATCACGGACATTGCGCAGGAATTTAACAAAAATGCTGCGCCGCGGTTTTGTCAGGTCTACGCCAGGACCGGAGGAGGTGTGATCCAGTTCACCTGTGACGCTGTGGATGGCATCACGGATTTGCTCGGCATCTAGGCGCCGGGTATTCCAGCGCCAGAGGAGGCGGTTTTCCGGATCGGCCAGCCGGGCGCGTTCCGCTTGAGGGGAGGCGGTGCCCTGACGCCATGCGTCGCTGGTCAGGATGAGCCGGTGCAGCTTCTTGAAGCTCCAGCCATCTGCCATAAATCTGGCCGCCAGCCAGTCCAGCAATTCAGGGTGGGAGGGCAGTTCCCCCAGCCGTCCGAGGTCGCTCGTCGTGCCGGAGAGCCCGCGTCCGAAGTGCTGCTGCCAAACCCGGTTCACGATAACCCTGGCCGTCAGCGGATTTTTCCGGCTGGTCATCCACAGAGCCAAGGCGCTCCTGCGGCCAGTGCTTTGTCCCGGGGTGATCTCCGGCGCACCGGCGCCCAGGATGACGGGAAATCCTGGCTCGATAGCACCCAGTTGCTCCTTCTGCGGAATGAGGACCGGCGGGGCTGCCGGAGAGGTTTCTTCAGCCGCGTAAACCTGTGGCAAGGCCGCCGGCTTGTCTGCGGCAAAGCCTGCCAGTTGCTGCCTCAGGAGGCTGAGCCTAGCTTTGTCCTCCCCTTTGATCTTTCCCTCTAGGCGAGCCCATTCATAGGTCACCTGACGCCATGCGAGGTCATGCAGGCGGACTTCCAGCGGGGTTCTCCGGTCTGCGGGCATGTCCAAAATGGCGCGAGTTTCCGGTGGAAATTTTGTGGCCGCCTCATCGCGGGCCCGGTCCCGGGTGGGCTGCTCGATGGCTTCGATCTGCGCGCGGATGGAGGCCGTCGCAGTCTCCCACTGGCCCATGCGGCGGGCATATTCCTGCTGAGCTGCGGGGGTGGCCGCCACTTGCTTTTCGGTGAACCGGAGCGGGGAAAAAAAGGCCTGTAGTTGATAGTAGTCCTTCTGGAGGAGCGGGTCAAATTTATGGTCGTGGCAGCGGGCGCACTGCAAGCCCAGTCCCAGAAATACATCCGCAGTGGTATCGGTCAGGTCATTCAAAATAGCTGCGCGCTGACCCACGGTGTCCCGGTTGTTGTATTCATAGATTCCGCAGCGGAGGTAGCCGGTGGCGATGAGCGCGGCGGGATCACCAGGAAAAAGCTCATCTCCTGCAAGCTGTTGCTGGACGAAGGTATCATAGCCCATGTCCTCATTCAGCGCACGGATGACCCAGTCCCGGTAGCGCCATGCTTCCGGGCGATAGTCGTCGGCCTTATAGCCATCACTCTCGGCGTAGCGCACGAGGTCGAGCCAATGATGTGCCCAGCGTTCCCCGTACTGCGGGCTGGCCAGCAGGCTGTCGATCAGGCGTTCCCATCCCCCGGGCGTGGAGTCCGCCTCAAAGGCTGCTATCTGCTCCAGAGAAGGCGGCAGACCCGTGAGGTCAAAAGTCAGGCGGCGAAGCAGAGTGGCACGGGAGGCCAGCGGCGCGAAATCCAGCCCGGCAGCACTGAGCTTTTGCCTGAGAAAAGCGTCCACCTGGTGCTGCCCGCCCGCCGGCACAGCGGGGTCGTTGATTGGCTGGAAGGCCCACCACTGGCGGTCCTCCGCTGTGATCTTTCCGCGCCCTGCTTTTGCCGGTGCCGCTAGCGCAGCCAGCGCAGCAAGGGTCAAAGCCGTGGAAATGAATGGCAGTCGGGCAATCATGGTTGCCACATATTCATCGGTTATCTGTGCTTGGCAAATACGGGATGGAGGAAAATCGCCTCCATCGTGCAGCCGGGGCTGCTCACCCGGCCCGCCCGATCCATGAGCCCAGCTGCAGCTAGGACGGAGAGCCGGCAGAGGCTGGCTTGGCAGGCACACCTCCGTTTTTTGCCTCCTCGTACACGTTCTTTGGCACACCCTTCAGGTCACGCACCAGCCCCAGCCAGGACATGCACTTCAGCAGGTAATAACTGGGATCCCATTCATACCAATAGAATCCCTGCTTGGCGGAATACATGTAGCGATGGTGGTTGTTGTGCCAGCCTTCGCCCATGGTCATGATGGCGAGAGTCATGCTGTTACGGCTGTCGTCATCGGTCTTGAACCGGCGGCGTCCGAAAACGTGCGCCAGGGA
>JAYVJI010000547.1:0-4263 GCA_043769435.1 Verrucomicrobiota bacterium | reverse complement strand
AACTGTAATTCCGCAGCGTTCCCGCCGTGATGTGTCCTGTCAGGGTCGTGACGATACCGGCGGAGGAGGCCACGTCAGCCACAGAACTGAAGTCCACTTTGTTAGGGCCATTGTCCGGAGGCAATGTGTCCGCACGTCCCTTGGTGACGTTGTAGCTGTGGACGAAGAGATTGAAGCGCGCTTTTCCGGCGTAAATAGCTGTCGAAAGGCCCCGGTCGTGAGCCATATCAAACGTGCTGACTTTGTAGGCATAGGCAGCGTTTCCCAGCTTATGGATGCTGTCCCCGCTGGTCGCATTGCCTGTATAGCCATTGGAAGTATATCCAGTATTGAAGGTGCCTGCTGTGGTGCCCGCAGGATCCAGCACAGGCCGTCCGGTGACTATTCCACTGTGATTGGGTATGGTCTCGGAGTAGTCGAAATCGCAGCGGGCATTTACCGTCGAGGCTCCCTTATTCCTCAGTCTGTTGAAATTGGGGTAGTCCAGCGGCGCTGATGTCATGAGTCCATCCAGCAGATCTCCCCGCAGGCCATCTACAGTGATATGCAAAACGTAACGGATCTCAGCCCTCGCAGCGGGAAGCGGCGACATTAATGCAGAGAGAAAAAGACAAAAGCGAATGTGCATATAAGGCTCGGTAAATGGCTCTGATAAAAGGCTCTGAAAGTCAAGAAAGTGGTGGATCAAAAAATGAACATAAGGCCTGGGCGGCAGCGGTATCAGGAGCCCTGCAGGCAGTGACTGCGGTGGCACCTGGTCGTTGCTCGATCCTCAGAGCTTGACCATTTATTGTGAGGGAAAAAACACCTGAATCCGGGGGACTGTCGCTCCATCCCACACGGGTGAGCCAGGCGCGTCGCAGTGCCTGCGCAAATTCCCGTGCATCCTCTCCGGTGAGCCATTCACTGCGCCAGAGCAAGGAGTCAGAAGATTCAGCTTTCCCCGGAAAAAACCCGTAGCGGTCCCCAGCCCAGCCAGTGGCGGCGCGCACCGCCTCGCTCTGTTCGATCTGAGATTTTAGCAGCATCAGAATCCCGAATTCGCCGAGCACATTTTGAAACGCCGGCGCTGCGGCTGTATCAGAGGCAGGCCAGGCTACAACCTTGGGAGGAATCTTACTGCCATGTATAACCGAGGCAGTAGAGGCAGGGAGATTTGCGGCGTCTTCCCATGAAGTGGATTGCGCGCTCAGCCACGCCATGCCGGCATTTCCCGGAAAACTGACTATTTCCCTGAAATACTTCGGGGTGGCATAGAAGGGAATCGTCGCGGGGTTATCCGCTCCGGGATCGGCCGCCCTCAGTTGGGGGAGGTTCATTTCGCACATCGCGGCTATTTGAGCCACCTCACCGGCAAAAGCCGTAGCCGCAGCGGTAGCGGCATCATCATCCATGCTATCCCGCAGCCCAGTCACAGCCGCCGGAAAGTGCTGCACGACCAATGCCGAGGCGAGCGACTTCACCAACCGACTGCGTAACTGCGGTTCCTCCTCCCACTTCAGACTGGCATCGTAGAAAAAAGTCGCCAACTCCGGATCATAACAACCTGCCCCCAGATCCGCCGTCAGGCCTGCCAGAGCCTCAGCATACTGCCACGGCGGGTCCCATCGAAACCCCAGAGCGACGGCCGCACGCTGCCGGAGCAACGCAGAGGCCGGGCTGATGAACCGCTGAAGGATTAGGCATCGCTTTTGCTGAACAGCCTCCGCGCTCACCGCTTTTAACCGCACTGGCCGCTTCCACTCCCGGCCCCACGCGCTGCTGATACTGGCCGCCAGCGCCTCGATCGAAACTCTCTCTGGTGCCACAGGCAGCGCTTCCTTTGTTAGGAAAAATCCCCCCGCCATGAAAACCAGCATCATCCCGGCAGCCCAGGGGGCTACCCGCGCCGCTTTGTTCGCATCGCGTCCAAGAGTGGAAGGCTGCGCTGTCTGCAAATGATGGAATTCCATGTTTCTCAGCAGAATGACTGCCGCAAAATCCGGGAGCGGACGGGATTTTGGGCTCCATTTTGCCGCGAGGGCAGCGAGGCGCACCATCAATTCACTACTATTATCCAGAAATAACTAGATTTACCATAGTAAAAGGCTATAGTTTAGGTGGCTGAGGTGATCCCTTCCAGCAGTAAAAACAAGATCCTTCAAAAATACCGCTCCTAATACAATCTCCATAGCTTAACCACCAACCCATGACAAGCACGCCCAAAAGCCCCGCCGACCACCCGAATTTCTTCCCGCTGTCTTCTCTGCAGCAGGGGATGGTCTACGCGTGGATGGCAAATCCCACCAGCGGTGTAGATGTAGAGCAGATGGTAGTCGCGGGCCCAGTCATCGCAGATCATGCAGCGTTGAAAGCCTCATGGGCTGAGGTTTTTGCAAGGCATGAGGCCCTGAGGCTATCCATCGACCAAGAGTCTAACAGACTGCTTATTCATGAGCCCGGGTCGCTGACCGTCCCATGGCAGGAAATCTCCATCCCTGCGGGAGGCATGGAGGCCTATCTGAAGGCCGACCGGACGCAGGGATTCGATCTCTATTCCGCCCCTTTGATGAGGATGTCCCTAGTCACAGAAGGGGCCATGCAGCACCTTGTCTGGAGCTTTCACCACCTGCTGCTCGATGGGCGATCCATAGCCGCCATCCTTGCTGAGGTACACGGCGCTCCGACAGCATCCGCGCCGGGAGCCGGCGAATATTATGCATGGCTGGGCGCTCAGGATTTCACTGGCAGCCGTGAGTTTTGGCAAGAGCACCTCAAGGGCGTCGGCGGCGCGACACCGCTGGTCATAGCACATACCGGTGACGTGACCACCACGCCAGCTAGGGCATCCGCAGACCACTGGCTGGACGCAGAGGCCACTGCTGGTCTGGAGCGGTTCACGGTCCGCCACGGGCTGACCATGAACACGCTGCTCACCGGTGCATGGGCCCTGGTTCTCAGCCGCTACAGTGGGGAAGGCACAGTGCTGACCGGAGCCACCCGGGCCTGTCGCCACGCTGCGGGAGGCCGCTTTCAGGGCACCATGGGCCTGCTCATTAATACCGTGCCCCTCCGGGTGGATGTGCTAGGTGAGAGCCCTCCTCTGACATGGCTGGAATCACTGCGCCGCACATGGGTGGCTATGAGGGAGCATGAACTGACACCGCTGCCGCAAATCCGCCGCTGGGCTGGTCTGAGCGGGCCGCAGCCATTGTTTCAGCACCTTGTTGTTTTTGAACGCGAGAACTATACCGCAGCAGTCCACCGTCTCGCCCCTGCGGCTCCCGCACACTCTTGCGAGCTGCACGAACTCACCAGTGTCCCCCTAACACTTCAAGCCTGTGGAGGCGAGCGCCTGCACCTACATTGTGCCTTTGATACCTCTGTTTTTGACCCTGATTTCATCCACCGGCTGCTGGGACATGTAGCCCATGTGCTGCAGCAACTCCCCACCGCGTCGCGGCTGGCCGACATCGTCCTGACTACACCAGCCGAGCGTGTCCGGATGCTAGCGGATGGCGCGGCGGAATCAGTGTATGCGAGCCCGGACACGACGCTTCATGGCTGGTTCCAGCGCATCGCAAAAACCTATCCAGACAATATTGCGGTCTCCGGCACTGACGAAGCGTGTACCTACGCCGGGCTGGACCGGCAGTCCGATGGCGTGGCTACCGCTCTGCAGTCAGCCGGCGTCGTCCCCGGAGACATTGTGGCCATCTGCATGGAGCGCCGCCCTGCGCTCATAGCCGGCATTCTCGGCATACTCAAAGCAGGCGCGGCCTATCTTCCCATCGATACCGCCTACCCTGCTGCCCGGCTTGGGTTCATGCTGGAGGATGCCCAGGCTAGGGTGCTGCTAACAGAAGAATCATTTGCCGGAAAACTACCCGCCGGAAATTCTAGGATCCTCTTGATGGAGGAAATTCCGGAACATTCCGCACCTCCCCTGCCCGTCCCTGCGGATGGCGACTCATTGGCCTATATCATCTATACCAGCGGCAGCACCGGCCAGCCAAAGGGCTGCATGATCACGCATAGCAACGCCGTCAGGCTCATGCTGGCCACAGAACCATGGTACCACTTCGGCCCTGATGACGTCTGGACGCTATTCCATAGCACGGCCTTCGACTTCAGCGTGTGGGAAATCTGGGGAGCCCTGCTCTACGGTGGCCGGCTGGTGGTCGTTCCATGGCTCACCACGCGCTCACCTGAGGATTTTTATCACCTCCTGTGCCGTGAAAAGGTCACTGTTCTTAATCAAACCCCCAGCGCCTTTCGCCAGCT
>JAYVJI010000546.1:0-2457 GCA_043769435.1 Verrucomicrobiota bacterium | reverse complement strand
ACTCAGGTCACTGCCTCTACTAACCGGCTGACCTTGAGTAATGCCGGCACACCTCTAACAGGTCCGGATATCACTTTGGTCTCCGGGAATGTGCTCGCTATCACGGCAGGTAGTTCGATGGCGTCGAGTGGTGCCACGACGACGCCTGCAGACACGCTGCTGCTGAAAGGGAACGGCGCTTTGGCTAGGGTATCCTCTGATCCTGCAGCCTCCATCGTGCGGAGCAATGTGACCGGCGGCACCGCATCCCTCACGGTGGACTCGGGGGCCATGCTTTCCGGTGGCAGCATTCTCCTGGACTCCTCCGCTGCTGCCACGCTGAATCCCGCAGCAGTGCTGACCGGGCAGTCGGTATCCCTCAGCAGTGGCCAGATCGCACTCGATCTCTCAGGCACAGCGCCGGCCTCGGCAGGCCTCATCCTCAGCGGTGCCGCGCTGGAGAGCCTGCAAACAGCGCGCAGCCTCTCGCTGCTTAGTTATTCATCCTTGGACATCTATGGGGCTGGCAGCGTGGGCAGCCGGGGTTTGGAACGTCTCGCGGTTCATGCTTCCAGTATTCGTGGGTTCACTCCCACTGGCGGCACTGTGGCCTTCTCGGCGGGAGATATCCTTTTGGACAACAGCACCGGGCGTCCGGCGCTGGCCCCGGTGGTCGGCTCAGGCGGAACGCTTTCTTTTAATGCCGGCACCATCCGTACGGGAAATGGAGCCTTGCTCATTGATCAGTTTGCGCGCACGGAATTCAATGCCGCAGGCGGCATGGCCTTCGGCGGGAATGGCAGCATGAGCATAGCCGGTGATGCTTCGATTTCAGCACCGCTCATCACAAGTGTTGCCGGAGCAAATCAATCCCTGACTGTCAGCGGAGCGCTAACAACTCAAGCAACAGCAGGCAGCGCCACCGTCCTGCCGGGTACTGGTGCTCAACTAAATCTGACAGGCGCTACTATGGACCAGGGCACGGCCATAGTGCTCCCCGGCGGCAAGCTGGCCCTCACCGCCGCTGCTGGGGCGCTGAACATTTCCGGCAGCATTGACCTGCGTGGTCCTGCGCTCAATATTCACGGGCAGGCGATTCCAGGAAATGGGGGCAGTATTTCACTGGCCGCGAATGGCGGAAGCATCAACCTTTTGAACACCGGTGCTCTCAGGGTGGACGGGGCCGGCGGTGGACGGGGCGGCCTCATCAGCATCAGCACACCAGCGGGCAGCTTTGTGCCAGGAGGCAGTATCACCGGTGCGGGAGGCAGCTTTACCCTAGACTCAGGCACAGTGCCAGGCCTCACTGGTTTGAATAGCATGCTGAATGACGCTGCATTCACTGGTGACAGGACTTACCGGGTGCGCACCGGGGATGTTGTCCTTGATGGCAGTTTGAAAGCGCGAAATTTCACACTGGCAGTCGATCAGGGATCGCTCACCATAGCCAGCACGCTGGATGTCTCCGGAGTCACCGGCGGCAGGATTGATTTGAGGGCGAAGGAAGCGCTGACGCTCGCAGCTGGAGCCAGTCTCAATGCCTCGGCCCAGCAGTTTGACGCCGCCGGTCAGGGGGGCAGTATCTGGCTGGCTTCCAGCAGTTCACTGACGCTCCAGCCGGGCTCCGCCATTAATCTGGCAGTCGCGGCGCAAACAGCCAGCAGTGCGGCCAGTGGTCGATTCGGCGGCACCCTGCACCTGCGCGCCCCACGCACTGTGGATGATCGGGATGTTGCTATCAGCTCCATAGGTTCCTCCATTTCCGGCGCCTCCAGTATTGTCGCCGAGGGCTACCGGGTTTATGATCTCACCACTGCCGGGAGCGCCACGATCACGGGAGCGCTGCAGGGCGCGATGAAGGCTGACGCGGCCACTTTTGCAGGCGCAGCAGGAACGACTACCGCAAGCTATGCAGCAATGCTTAGCCGTCTGACCGCCGGCAATACAGCGCTGGCCGCACAGGGCTTTGCCATCCATGCCGGCGTGGAAGTCCGGAACGCATCAGGAAATCTCCAACTGGGTAACGGGAATGCGGCAACCGGTGCGGCGACGGGCGCTACTGCTCCAAATGACTGGGATCTTTCCACATGGAGATTCGGCCCCGACAGCGCTCCCGGGGATCTCACGCTTCGTGCCAGCGGCGACCTCGTATTCTTCAGTGCGCTGAGTGATGGATTCACGTCCAGCGCCTACAATGCTGCACTGCTACCTTGGAACAGCGCGCTGCCGGGTAATGCTCAGTCATGGTCCTACAGCCTGACCTCAGGAGCCGACTTCACGGGTGTGCATACGGCAGCGGTCCGCCCGCTCAGCACGCTGGGTGCCGGCGGTGGCTCACTCCTGCTGGGTAATAATGCGGGCATCAACACTTCTCCGACGAGCGGCGCAAATGCCCAGACCAGCGCCTCGGTCACCAACCGCTTCCAGGTCATCCGCACTGGCTCAGGTTCTATCGACATCGCCGCTGCACGGGATGTG
>JAYVJI010000545.1:0-4744 GCA_043769435.1 Verrucomicrobiota bacterium | reverse complement strand
GAAAAAATCCGCACCTACAACTACCCCCAAAACCGGATCACGGACCACCGGATAAATGTGACAGTTTATAATCTGCCGGTCTTTGTGGAGGGGAAGATCGATGACATGATCACCTCCCTGCAAGCCAGCGAAATGGCGGCGCGGATGGAGGAGGCAGGGCTGGCGTAAGGATTGGCGGAAGAATTGTGAAAGCACCCGGCAAGGGGAGAGTTAACTAACCCGGAAACAGCGATGGGAGCAGCCAATCTGCGCCGATCATTCGGCCCACAGGGACTTCCAACTCTTGGCTTGGCTTGGGCGGCATTGATTTTGTGCAGCCGCTGCGGCGCAGTTCCGGCCCGCATTCATGCTTGCAAGAACGGGTGCCGCGTGCCGTTTACTCCAGCCATTACTTTATGATCACTTCCGGATTCCTTACCCGTGCCGTACTCGCTCTCAGCCTCTGCTCACTGCCTGTTGCGGCAGAGGACTGGTATGCGTGGAGAGGCCCTTCACAGAGCGGGACTTCTGCTGAAAAATATGAGGCCACTGCCTTCAAAGCAGAGCCACTCTGGCGCCATGACATTTCTGCGCGTGGCGGGCCTGTCATTTCCCAGGGCAGGGTGTTTCTCTTCGGCTATCATGGAGAGGGCAGTGCCCTGGTGGAGTCGCTCACCTGCCTGGATGTGAAGACCGGCAAGCTTCTCTGGGAAAAAACGTTTTCTGATTTTCTGAGCGACAATGCCTACACCCGGTATGCCACCGGAACTCCCACCATTGATCCGGCTACCGGCTTGGTCTATCTATTGACGACGCCGGGGGAATTCCTTTGCTATGACCGCGACGGTAACTGCAAGTTCCGCATCAGCATGATGGAAGCGTATGGTCGCCTCAGTTTTCCTAACGGACGCACCGGATCTCCTGTGATCGTGGGAGATCTGGTCATCGTGCGGGGCATCACCGCCAACTGGGGGGGAGACGGCCCGGCCCGGGACCGGTTCTACGCCTTTCAAAAATCCACGGGGCAGCTCGCCTGGGCCAGCACCCCGGGACTGACCCCTAATGACAGCTCCTTTGGCACGGGCTTTCTGGAAATGCGTTATGGTTTGCCGGTCATGTATGTCACTACCGGGTGCGGCTACTACGCCGCGATCAATGCCCTCACCGGCAAGCCGCTCTGGCGCTGGCTGGGGGCCAAAGGCGGGCTGAATTCCTCCGCAGTCGTCGTCGGTAACAAGGTAATCTGTGTCCATGACAAGGAGAATACTGACAGCACGGAAACCGGCCGGATGGCGGCGCTGACGATCCCTGACAAACTCCCGCCTCCGGGCCCGCCGGAAGATCCAGTGCCGTTCCTTGATGCGAAAGCGGAGGCATGGCGCCTGCCATATTCTGCCGAGACCAGCTCACCGACAGTGGCTGACGGCATAGTCTACCAGACGGTCACCAGCGGCATGTTTTACGCGGCAGATGCAGAGACCGGGAAGGAACTCTGGAGCCTCAAACTGGGGCCTGGCAACCTGCACAGCTCGCCGCTCTGGGTAGATGGCCTGCTCTACGTCCCTATCCTCAATGACACCGCCAGCGAAGATGGATTGCTCTACGTCATTAAACCCACCCGCGAGAAGGGAGAGATCCTCCACCGCACCAGGCTGGAGGGCTTCGCCTTTGGCACACCTTCTGTTAGTGACGGCGTATTGTATCAGGCCACCACCAAGCATCTTTATGCTTTCAGAATAGGCACCGGTGTGAGCGGTAAGGGAGATTGGTGGACGCTTCCCAAAGCCCAGCCCGGGCCCACGGCTTCTCTCCAGGCGATGCCTCAAGAAGTCATTTTGAATCCCGGAAAATCCCAGGGCTTCACAGTCCGGGGAGTAGACGCCACCGGCCAGCCCACCGGCCCGGTTACAGATATGAAGTGGGAGAGCTTTATCCCTCCTACCGCCAAAGTGCGGGCCACTCTCGATGCCGCATTCAATGAGAAAGGCGAACTGGCGGCCGGGCCTCAGGCCAAGGCCAGCGCCGGTGCCTTCAAGGGCACCAGCGGTGCAGCCTACGGCATCATTCGCGGCCGGATCATGCCAGCGATTCCGTTCAGCGAGGACTTTGAGAAAATGCCTATCAATCAGGTAACTCTGGCGGACGGGGTCACCGTGAGGCCCCTAGTGGCGCCACCTGCTGCTGCCCCTGGCACACCTCCGCCGCCAGCAGGCAGTCCGCCTGCACCGGTGGTGGCCACGGCGGAGGAAGCCGCTGCGGGTGTCAAGTTTGCGTATCCGCCACTGCCCTGGATCGGGGGGCGGTTTAAGTGGGAAATCCGGGAAATGGATGGTAAAAAAGTGCTAGCCAAAACCCTCAGCCCGGTATTTTTCCAGCGCGCCATGACCTTCATCGGTAGTGAGGACATGAAAGATTACGTCATTCAGGCAGATGTGATGACGGAAGGAAACCGCCGCATGAAAAGCGAGGTGGGAGTCATCAACCAGCGCTACCTGATCACCCTGAAGGGGAACAGCAATGAAATCGAAGTCAGTTCGAATCAGGAACGCCTGAAAGTATCGGCTCCATTTACGATTGCCGCCCGTCAGTGGTATAGCCTCAAAACCCGCGTCGACCGCAATGCGGATGGCAGCGGCGTCATCCGGGCCAAAGCATGGATCCAAGGGGAGCCCGAGCCTGAAAAATGGACCATAGAAGTCCCGCACAGCCACGCGCATCAACAGGGCTCACCGGGCCTGTTCGGCTTTGCCCTCCAAGGCAAGCAGCCGGTCTATGTCGATAATATCAGCGTCACCCCTGCGGGTAAGTAATTCGAGTTTGGCAGCGGTGAGCCGGAGACTTGCTCCCGGGCTGGAAATAATATCCCGCTCATCCCGCTCGCTCAACGCCAGCGTGATTCGAATTTGCCAAATCATGAAACCTGGTTCCATAGTCAGGAATGCCCACTGCTCCCTCACTATCCATCGTCGTTCCGCTCTATAATGAAGAGGGGAACGTAGCTGCGCTCGTCGCTGAGGTGCAGACGGCTCTGAAGGGCCGGGACATTGAGCTGATCTTGGTCGATGACGCCTCCACTGACGGCACTGTAAGAAACATTCCCAGAGAACCCTTCGTCCGGGTCCTGGAGTTCACAGCGAATACTGGTCAATCAGCGGCGATGTATGCCGGTATCCATGCGGCCCGGGCACCGGTCATCGCGCTCATGGATGGAGACCTGCAAAACGATCCAGCGGACATTCCCAAAATGCTGGAAGCACTGGACGGGTGCGACCTTGTCTGCGGCTACCGTGCGCAGCGAAAGGACAGCGCCTTCCGACGACTCCAGAGCCGGATAGCCAACGGCGTGCGCAGCCGGTTCACGGGCGATGGAGTCCGGGACACCGGCTGCACTCTGAAGGTGATGCGCAGGGAATGCCGGGAGGCCCTAACGCTTTTTCGGGGGATGCACCGGTTCATCCCCGCACTGATCAAAGGCGGCGGCTACCGCATCAGCGAACTGCCCGTCAATCACCGGCCCAGGGTCAGTGGCGTGAGCAAGTATGGCCTTGGGAACCGCGCCCTGCGTGCCACGCGGGACATGTTTGGCGTGAAATGGCTCCTCAGCCGCCAGAGCCGCTACACCCTCAAAACTCCTGTGCCCTGAATGCACATTCCCCGCTGGTTCCTGTGGCTGTTGCTTTACCTAGCCGGGTTTTTCGCGTGGATCGTTTACCTGGAATACGGTGCCTCACAGTGGAAGACCGGCGCGGTCATCGAAGTCCGCCGTGCTTGGGAGTGGGCCGGCCAGTCCATCGATTCATGGCTGCCAAAGTGACGTATCAATCCTAACATGATGTCCCGTTTCCCATGAGCTTCCGTCTTGAAATGCTCCAGGTGGCCCGCCTGGCACCTAACATTCTCGGAGAGGCCGCGGAGCTTGTTCGCGAGCATCTGCTGCGCCGGATGAACCCGGATGGGGCCTTCGCTGGCAGGGAAGGGGGGCCTGATTTGTATTACACCGTCTTTGGGATGGAAGGGCTCCTAGCATTGCGCACCGATCCGCCGTGGGAGCGTCTGAGCTGCTGGCTGCGGACCTTTGGCCAGGGCGCGGACTTGGACTTTATCCATCTGTGTTGTCTCGTCCGGTGCTGGTCAGCCATGCCCCGGGGCGGGCCGGTGCTGGCGGATGAAGACCGCGCAGCCTTGGGAGAACGCCTCGCCGCCTGGCGCACTCCGGATGGCGGCTTCCATCAGCGTGCCGGCAGCCCCCGCTGCACCGCTTACGGGTGCCTGCTCGGGTGGGCGGCTCACTTGGACCTGCGACTGGATCCGCCGCCGCTGGATGCGCTGGCCTCCTGCCTGGATTCCCTGCGCACTCCCGACGGTGGCTATGCGAATGAACCCGGGCTTCCAATGGGAACCGTGACGGCTACCGCTGCGGCTGTCGCTCTGCACCGCCAGTTGCGCCGCACCACTCCCGGCGTAACCGGTGCATGGCTCTTAGCACAGCAGCATCCCGCCGGTGGATTCCTCGCTTTTCCCGCCGCCCCTCTGCCGGACCTCCTTTCCACCGCTGTCGCCCTCCATGCCCTGGATGGCATGCAGGTCTCCTATGCCGCCACGCGGGAGTTGCTCATGGACTACGTGGACAGCCTTTGGAGCGCTGAGGGCGGTTTTCACGGACATTGGGCAGATGATGATCTGGATGTCGAGTATACCTACTACGGACTTCTGGCCCTGGGTCACCTGGCGGTTCAGGGCTAGAAGATTCCGGGTCATGTCCGGC
>JAYVJI010000544.1:0-3416 GCA_043769435.1 Verrucomicrobiota bacterium | reverse complement strand
GCGGGCTGTTTTGTTACGAGCTGCCATCCGCACGAGCCACTCCAAAACGTAAAGCCGGATCGATTGAAAACCAGATGTTCCATCATCATTGCAGGCCATGGAATAGCGGGAGCCGTACTCGCGGTCACCCTGCGGACACTGGGGCAGGACGTGCTGGTGATTGATCCAGATGAGGCGGTCACCTCCTCAAAAATCGCTGCCGGCATGGTGACGCCCATCACCGGCAAGCGGCTCACGCTAAGCTGGAGGGCGGAGTTGTGCTGGCCTGTGGCGCAGGCATTCTTCAGCCGGCACTGGCCTGAGCACTGGCGCCCGGGTGCCCAGGTGCGGCTGCTTTGCGGGGCGGAGGAACAACAGCGGTGGGAGGCGCGGCGCAGCTCCGAGCAGGGGCTGGCTCGGTGGCTGGTGGATCACGCGCCACTGGACTGGCGGGTCTTTCACGGCCCTGTGCCCTCATTCACCATGCAGAGTGCATGGCTGGACACGCGACCATGGCTGAGCGCCGCGCGTACGGCGCTGGTGCAGGAGGGGGGATGGATCACGGGCAGGGTTAGTGAGGACGCGGTCGAGTGCCACGCCGGAGGTGTTAGGCTGAAGCTGGATGGGCTCGCCATCGAGGCTCGTCATCTGGTGTTTTGTCAGGGTCATGCCGGAGCGCGCAACACCCTGTTTCCATGGCTGCAGTGGCGCAGTGCGAAGGGGGAGATCCTGGACATCGAATGTCCGGGGCTGACAGAGTCCCGGATGATCCACCGCGAGGGCTGGCTGCTGCCGACCGGAGGGGATGCGGCCCGGGCCGGGTCCGTTTACAACCGGGACCGGCTGGATTCCATTCCCACAGCGGCAGCGCGTGAAACCATGATCCAGCGTCTCTCCGGCACGCTCCGCCTGCCATTTTCTGTGACCGGCCATCAGGCGGCAGTCCGCCCGATTATTCATGAAAGCAAAGGGGTCATAGGCTTGCATCCCGGGCGGCCGGGCATCGCTTTTTTCAATGGGCTGGGTTCAAAGGGAGTGCTCCAAGCGCCGTGGATGGCCGATGCTCTGGCGGGGCTGCTGGTCCATGGAATACCTGTGGACAATGAAGTGGATCTGCAGCGCAATTGAGGCACTTTTCCTAACACTATGCTGCGTGCTGTAACCTTCGCTCACCGCATGATCCGGGACATGCTCCGTCCAGGGGACTGCGCCGTGGATGCGACTGCCGGGAATGGCCACGACACCTTGTTCCTCACACGCCTGACCGGCCCCACCGGAATGGTGTATGCATTCGAGATTCAGGAGGCTGGCTGTCGGGCCACGCAGCAGCTCATGGAGGATCAGGGAATTTCCCCGTCCGCGTGGGCCTTGGTTCACGCCAGCCACGCGTCGATGGCCGCCGTGATTCCCGCTAGCCATAGTGGCCACATCGCCGTCATCCTTTTCAATCTTGGCTACCTGCCGGGAGGGGATAAATCGATCACCACCCGGACAGACACGACGCTAGCCGGTGTCAAAACGGGGCTGGACCTGCTGCGGCCGGGGGGGCTCATGGTCATCGTAGTATATCCCGGCCATCCCGGCGGAGACATGGAAGCCGCTGCGGTTAGAGCTTTCGCAGCAGGCCTTTCCCGCCCCGCCTGGCAGGCCGTGGACTACCTGACTTTGAATAGCCAGACCCCAGCTCCGGGGGTGATTGTTATTGAAAAAGGGAATCCTCCTAACTAGTTAGTATGGACCGGCGACGCCCATGCCTAAAATGAAATCACCAACAGCGTGCGCAGCCGCAATAGCAGAGGCCGAGGCAAAGGCGTGGGAAGCACCGCGACCTGGGAAGGCTGGCACAGAAAGCACCTTTCAGCGGTCACTGCAGCAGCAGCCTGAGTCCCAGGAAATACGGCAAACATGAGATTGCAGTGTTTTCAAAATTAATTTAGAGGTATTGATAAACTGCATACCTATGGAATTTCTATTCACCCCGCTCCGGCGCTTCACTGCGGCACTTTCTTATGGTGCAGTCGCATTGGGTTGGCTAGTGATGGCGGCTCCCGCAGAGGCAGGCAGCTTCCGGAAAGTGGTGATCGATCCGGGCCATGGTGGACATGATAAAGGTGGAAAAATAGGGTACATCTATGAAAAGCACCTCGCCTTGGATGTCAGCTTTCGCCTGGCAAAGTACCTGAAGGACAAGCGAATCAGCACCGAGTTGACCCGCAGCCGGGATGAGTTCGTCGAGCTGGAGGACCGGGCAAACATGGCCAATAAAATCCGGGACAGTATCTTCGTCAGCATTCATTTTAACTGGGTCAGTTACGGTGGGCCAAACGGCACCGAGACTTTTTACTACAGCAGCGCAGGTTACCCCTTGGCCTACTACATCCAGTCCACAGTCGCTGCCGGGCTGGGGACCGCGAGCCGGGGAGTCAAGTTTGCCCGCTACAAAGTGCTGCGCACAGCCACCGTGCCCGCCGCACTGATGGAGGGAGGGTTCATTTCCACAGCTACCGAGCGCTCCCGGATTCTTGACCCCCGCTACCGCCAAAAACTGGCGGAACTTATCGGAGAGGGCATTCTGCGGTTCCGGCGCAGCTGATCTACACAGCCTCGCCCGCGCTCTGCGCGGGGAATTCTGACTGCCTATGCCGTCATCCCTTTTGACACGGCCATACAGAGCGTGCCATTAAGTCAGAATTATACCAGCTTCCGAATGCCCAAAGACACCAGTATCCACAAAATCCTCGTCATCGGTTCCGGCCCCATCGTTATCGGGCAGGGCTGCGAATTCGACTACTCCGGCGTCCAGGCTTGCAAGGCACTGAAGGAGGAGGGCTTCCAGGTGGTGCTCATCAATTCCAATCCGGCGACGATCATGACGGACCCGGAGTTTGCGCACCGGACTTACATAGAACCGATCACGCCGGAGGTGGTGGAGAAGATCATCGAGAAGGAAAAGCCTGACGCGCTGTTGCCGACGCTGGGCGGTCAGACGGCGCTCAATACGAGCATGACGCTGTGGCACACGGGCGTGCTGGCGAAGCACAACGTAAGGATGATCGGAGCCAAGGCGGATGCGATCGAGAAGGGCGAGAACCGCATGAAGTTCAAAGAAGCGATGATCAAGATCGGCCTCGACATGCCGAAGAGCGGCATCGCGCACACGATGGAGGAAGCGCGGCGCGTGGCGGACGACATCGGGACGTTCCCGCTCATCATCCGCCCGGGCTTCACGCTCGGCGGCACGGGCGGCGGCATTGCTTATAACAAGGAGGAGTTCGAGACCATCGTGGCCCGCGGGTTGGACCTGTCGCCGGTGAGCGAGGTGCTCATTGATGAAAGTCTGCTGGGCTGGAAGGAATTTGAAATGGAGGTCATGCGCGACTGCGCGGACAATTGTGTCGTGATTTGCTCCATCGAAAATCTGGATCCGATGGGCGTTC
>JAYVJI010000543.1:0-1971 GCA_043769435.1 Verrucomicrobiota bacterium | reverse complement strand
TATGTCTTTCCTCCGGGGAACTCCTTTTAACATCAACTTTTTCGCTGTCTTGAGTCTGCTCGACCTCCTGATTTTTCTCCCACTGCTGGGTGCCGCAGCCATGGCTTTTGGCGCGCCCGCACGCCAGACAGCGCTGGCCGTGGCAGGTGCCTGCCTTGCTCTGGGTCTGTATTTGTTAGCAGCGTATGATCACGCCGCCGCCGGGATGCAGTTCACCGCATTCAGGCCTATCCTAGACTCACCGAAATTCGGCTACAATGTCGGCCTCGACGGGATCAGTCTGGCGATGGTGCTGCTGACCGTGCTGGTGCTTTTCGCTGCGGTCTGGGTGAAGCCGGGCCGGGTCGGCGGGGAGAAAATGTATTATGCGAGTATCCTGCTGCTGGCCGCCGGGGCCGCCGGGGCTTTTATTTCCACGGATCTCGTGTTCTTCTACGCCTTTCACGAGCTGGCGCTCATCCCTACATTTTTGATGATAGGGATGCGCGGGACAGGAGAGAACCGGGAGGCTGCTTGGAAGATCACCATCTACCTCGGCTTGGGAAGCGTGATCCTACTGGCGGGCCTAGCCTGGCTGACTGTGGCCGCCGGTCATGGCGCCTTGAGCTTTGACATGCAGGACCTTCGAGCCGGAGCTTCCACGCTCGATGCCGGCACCCAGGCAAACCTCTACGCCCTCCTTCTGATCGGTTTTGGGGTGCTGATCTCCCTATTTCCATTTCATTCCTGGGCGCCCCAGGCATATGCTTCCGCCCCCCTGCCGATCACCATGCTGCACGCTGGGGTCTTGAAGAAATTCGGACTGTATGGGCTGTTGCGCATCGCTCCCATGCTCCCGGAGGGGGCCGCGACGGAGTGGGTTCAAAAGCTGCTGCTCCTCCTGCTCCTGGGGAATATTCTCTTCGTGGGCTTCGTCACCATCGCTCAGAAAGAGCTGGACATGGTTCTCGCCAACTCCAGTGTGATGCACATGGGTTACATTTTCCTCGGGATCGCCAGCGGCAGCGCGATAGGGTATGGCGGCGCGGTTATGCTTATGTTTGCCCACGGGGTGAGCATCGCTCTGTTGTTCGCCCTTGCCACAGCTGTCAGGGAAAGGACGGGGACACTGCAGTTCCACAGGCTCGGCGGGCTCGCCGCCCATGCTCCCTTTCTCGGGGTGACGTTTGCCATGGGGGCCTTTGCCAGCATCGGCCTGCCGGGGTTTGCGAACTTCGCTGGAGAGATCAATATCTTCTTCGGCGCATTTGATCATTGGGACCATACCCAGCCACTGGGCTTGCTCCAGTGGACTACCATTCTGGCCCTTTGGGGCGTCGTGATGAGCGCCGTCTACATGCTGCGGGCCTTCCGCCGGGTCTTCAAAGGAGAGGTCTCTGAAATCTCTGCCCGGGGCAGTGATCTGACCGGGGCCGAGCGCCTGCCTGCCGTGCTCCTGCTCGCCGCCCTGCTCGCCGTGGGATTTGTGCCGGGCCTTCTCATGAATGCCATCAAGCCAGCGGTGGAATCCCTCGTTCCCATGGCCACCCCGAAACGCTGATCGATTTTTATGCCCGCTTATTATCTGGAAATAGCTGTAGTGGTGCTGGGCCTCACATTGCTCATGGGGGAAGCATTCTCCCCGCCTGACAAAAAGCGGTTCATCGCTTGGGCCGCGCTGCTGGGGCTGGGGCTGGTGTTTTGTGGGCTCTTTGCAGTGGCTCCACAGGCGCATGATGCCGCTCCCGGGACGCTCTGGAGGTTCTACACGGATGATTCCCTAGCGCTTTACTATAAAGGACTCGCTATCCTCTGCACCATGGTGGTCATCGTGCTCAGCCTAGAGTACCTGCCATTGCTTGAACAATTTTCCGCCCGCGCCGGCGGAGGTCCGGCCACTGGAGAATTTTTCTGCCTGCCGGTTTTTATCTGCGCTGGACTGATGTGGATGGCTTCGGCCATCGACCTCACCAGTATCTTTGTCAGCCTCGA
>JAYVJI010000542.1:0-5870 GCA_043769435.1 Verrucomicrobiota bacterium | reverse complement strand
CGGACCAGTGACTCCGGGCAGCAAGCTGCTGCGCGTGGAGTGGGTCACGGGCACCTCCGCGATCACAGACAAAGAAGTGGCGCACCTGAAGGCGCTGGGGCCTAACATTACAGAGCTGGACCTCAGCGGCACCAAAATCACGGATGAAACGCTGGCACTCATAGGGACTTTTCCCCGGCTGACCAGTCTGGACTTGAGCCAGACGGGGGTGACGGATGCGGGCATAGCGAAGCTCGGGAAGCTCACGAATCTGGACATGCTGAATCTTCACAGCACTGGGGTGACAGACAGCAGCATAGGCAATCTCAAGGCGCTGCGGAAGCTGAAGCAGGTTTATCTTTGGAAGACCCGGGTGACGGCCAGTAGTGCAGCGGAATTGGAAAAGGCCATTCCTGGTTCCAGCATTGTGATCAATTGAAAGCGGGATGCGGCGCACCGTCGCAACGCGACGCGCCTCTTCCGGTTTTGAGTGAAATGAATGTTGGCTTGCGGTACTGATCCTGCGGGCGATGGTCGAGGACCTGACTTCAATCCTATCAATTTATGTTCTCCCACAAGCTAAATCCGCAGCTCCCTGTTTTTCAACACTTATCCATATATACAGGGCTGCTGCTGGCAGTGGCCGGGACTGGCAACGCCCAAAATGTAGTGATCAACAAATACCTGAACGGCTCGCCTGACATGGTGGAGCTGCTGGTCATCGGAGATGGAATCCCGGGATCCACGGTGAATATGGAAGGGATGCTGATCAAGGATTTCAGCGCGAACATGGCGAGCGATGCCGGGGGGAAATACACCTTCAATGATGTGCCTGAGGTAAATGCCGTGAAGGCGGGCACGCTGGTGGTGCTCACCTCTACCGGGGAGTCGGCGGATACAGATGGTGCGGATTTCGTGATGCAGCTGAGTCTGGCGGATGCCGTCTACTTTACGAAGTTGTCAGGCACTTTTGATATCGCTACGACAGATATGATAACGCTGAAAGAAAAAGGCAGCAGTGCGACGGGGACCAGCGGAGCCATACACACGCTGGGGGCGGGAGTGGCGGGGGCGCAGTATACTGGTGCGCCTGCGCCCAAGCTGCTGGCCACGGGGAACACCTCAACCGGACGCGGGGTCTGGGCTAGGAACACGACAGCAATGCTGGCAGATTTCAACGGCACGGATGCCATAGGCGCGAACCTACTGGCAGAGGCGTTTGGCATGCCGAATCCCAGTTCGCCGGGGAATGAAGACTACATCCGGCAACTGCGGGGCACCGTGAATGTGGACGGGGCCGGTATCGCCCTCGTGCAAAATACAACGTCAGGGAGCCCGGCGAACGGGAAGAACTATTTTGCCCGGAATGTGCCGCAGAAGGTGGGGCTGGCCATCAATTCCACGGCCTCGAACGCGCCGCTGACCCAGATCAGCATCACCCTGCCGACTGCATTTGGGGTGCCGGTGGCGGGAAATGTGAATGTCACGGGAGCCGGAAGAGGCACCGCCGGCGTGAGTGTGGCGGGGCAGGTTATCAGCCTCACAGGCCTGGCGGTCACGGTGGCCAACGGTATAAATGTGGAACTTTCTGGTCTGACGATGCCTAATCCGGTGGGCGTGGCGGATGACGGACGCTACGCTTTTTCCATCCTGACCGCAGGAGTCGGCGGCACATTGACAGCCATCAGTGCGCAGCCGGTCGCCCTAGTGGCCATCCCCATCGCCAATGTGCGGGACCTGGATACCGGCACAGGGCTTCCGCTGGACAATAACAAAACGGTGGCGCTGGAGGGTGTCTGCACGGAGGAAAACTTCGGCGGAACTTTTACCAGTGCGTTTGTGCAGGACGGTGTTTTTGG
The DNA here is from genome assembly GCA_043769435.1 of Verrucomicrobiota bacterium. Taxonomy (GTDB): domain Bacteria; phylum Verrucomicrobiota; class Verrucomicrobiia; order Verrucomicrobiales; family V1-33; genus JAYVJI01. The sequence continues at coordinate 4,032 of JAYVJI010000542.1, read as the reverse complement.
CATCAATGTCTTCGTGCCAGGCACCATCATTCCCCTGACACGGGCCACCCGCTACGGCTTCATCGGGACGATTATTCAATTCCGGGGGCTGACGGAGATAACGCCGGGGTCGGTCGATAACATCATTGATTTCGGGGCCGCCCCGGAGCCTGCTGCCCTAGAACTCACACTGCCGCAACTGATGGCTAATCCTGAGGCCTACGAGAGCCGGGTGATCCGGGTGATGGGGCTTTCCATTCAAGGCGGGTCATGGGCTGCGGGCAATGCGGTGCAAGCTGCGGATGCCGGGGGAAACATGCTGAATATACGCATTCAGGCTCAATCACAGGCGACGACGGCGCCCACCGCTGCAGTGATAAATGTCACCGGCATTCTCGGCCAGAACAATACGACGGCGACTCCTCCGGTGACTGTCTACGAACTTCTGCCGCGGACCGATGACGATGTGCAAGTAGCCGCAGGGGACCTGTATACCAACTGGGCGGCGTTCCACGGAGTCGGAGCCCCAGAGGCGGATGACGACGGGGACGGATTGAAAAACCTCGTGGAATATGCACTGGGTGGTCTGCCGAAGGACCGGTCTTCAGCCATCCAGCCGGTCGTCAGCGGGGCTAACCGCACGGTGACATTCTCCAAGGGGGCCGCAGCGATCACGGACATTCAGCTAGTGTATACGGTGGAGGGATCCACCAATCTGCGGGACTGGAACGTAGAGACACCTCTGCTGGTGGATGGCCCGGATAACGGAGGCGCGACAGTGCAAAAGTCCTACACCGGGCTCAGCGAGCGGTTTTATTTTCGCCTGAAGGTGACACGCTGAAGGACTCGGTCAGACTCAGACGCGGCCAAGCTCAGAGGACGCCGCGGCGGCGCAGGGAGTCATCCATCGCCCGCTCTACGAGAATGGCCGCGAGGGATTCCGTGGCCTCATCAAGGGCGGCATTGGCGGATTTAAGCCTTTGCAGCGCGCAAGCGGCTAGGGCGGCCTGGACTTCCGCCGCAGCCGCGGTGATGGCCGACCGGGCTTCAGGCGAGAGGGACTCACCGGCCATGGGCAGCGCGCTGGTGACCGCAGCTAGGAGTTCCTCCGCCTTGAGACAGGCCTCCGTCCACTGGCGTTCGTGCATGTCGGCAAAGGCATGGTCCACGCTTTGAGAGATCATTTCCTCCACGCGGACGTCATCCACATCCACCGCAGTGCTCTGGATAGCGAGGATGCGGTCGGTCCCCGTCGCAGTGTCCCGCGCCAGGACGCTGAGAATGCCGTCCGCATCTATGGCAAACTGCACGCCCACACGGGCGCTGCCGCGCGGACCGGGGGGGAAATCGATCTGAAAGCGTCCCAGTTCCCAGTTGTCCCGGGCCATTTCCCGCTCGCCCTGCAGCACGCGGATGAGCATGGAAGGCTGGAGGGCCACGGCATTGGTGAACATTTCACCCGCTTTGGCCGGGATCGTGGTATTCCTCGGCAGGATCACATTCATCAACCCGCCAAAGGTCTCGATCCCCAGCGAGAGCGGGGTGACATCCAGCAGGGTGATGCCCCGGAGCGCGCCGCTGAGGATGCCCGCCTGGATCACCGCCCCCAGCGCTACGGTCTCATCCGGGTGGCTGGACGTATCCGGCTCCCGTTCAAAGATCTCCCGGGCCAGGGCTCGGACCAGCGGGATGCGGGTAGAGCCACCGACCAGGACCACGTGCTGAAGATCAGCGGGCGTGAGACCGGCATCTTGCAGCGCCTGCTGACAGGGACGCCGCGTGCGTTCGATGAGCGGGGCGGCCAGCGATTCAAAATCAGCCCTCGTCACCGTCTCCATGAAGCTGCGGCCCTCATGCAGAAAAGGTAGCGCTACGGTGGTTTCCGCGGCTGAGGAGAGCGCGTGCTTCACGTCTATGGCGGCCTCATGCAGCCGGCTGCGGACTGCTGCCGGCAACTCCCTAGCCTGTACTCCCGGCAGGCAACGCGCCAACAGCCAGGCGGCCAGCGCCCGGTCCAGGTCATCTCCTCCCAGGGCCGTGTCACCGTGTGTCGCCAGCACATCAAACACCCCGTCATTCATCTCGAGGATCGTGATGTCGAAGGTGCCTCCGCCGAGGTCATAGACGGCCACCCGCCTGCGTCCCGCCTGCTTATCAAGTCCAAAGGCCAGCGCTGCCGCCGTGGGTTCATTCAGGATACGCTCCACGGTGAATCCCGCCAGCTCGCCTGCCTGCCGGGTCGCCTGCCGCTGCGCATCATTGAAGTAAGCCGGCACGGTGATCACCGCCCGCGTCACCGGTTGTTCCATGGCGCGCTCCGCTATGGCTTTGAGCCTCCGCAGAATATCTGCGCTGACTGCTGCCGGTGTGACAAAGCGCGGGCCATCAAGCCCCACCGTGACATTACCGGAGGCATCGCTGCCCAGCGGGAACTCCGGGACCCAATCCACCCCGGCGCGCCTCCGCCCCATCAGCCTCTTGATGCTCACCACCGTGCGCTGCGGCTCTGCGGCCCGCCGGCGCAATGCCGCTGCACCCACCAGCGGAGCCGATCCATCAGCTGGATAATAAACCGCAGAGGGAGTCAGCCGGGAGCCACCTTCATCCGCCAGCAGCAAAGGAAAGCCGGCATCCACCACCCCGATGAGTGACTGTGTCGTGCCAAGGTCGATCCCGGCGATGAGATGGTTGTTCATAGTCTTCACCGGGCCCCTTTGCTGCTCCCCTGCAAGGGTAGAGAACTTGAGATGAACGCCCTCACCATGAATCTCCTGCATAAATGCCAGCACAACCGCCGATTTGATTTCCAGGTATTATGACAAAACCCGGATTTTCCCCGCTAGTCATGTGATTTTATTTCATTTTTTTCTGGCAAACCAACGCAAATGCGGTGTATAAAGACATCGCTGACTTCAGAGCCCTTATCTCTAAATTCAAGCGATTCAGCAGACAACTCACTCCCCCCCCAAAAACCACTGGTTACTGACAGCACTCTATTACACCCGAACGCAATTGCACAACAAAACCATGAAACACACTCTAAATCTGAAAATGGGACTCTCGGTCGTCGCTTCTGCGATGGGCCTTTGCAACCCACTTGCCACTGCTGCCGTGTCCATCCCCTCCGGCGGTGTTACGGTAAATTTCGCGGCTCTTCCGGCCGCTGCTGATTTCACCACCGTCAGCGTAGGAACCGCCGGCACAGTTATTACCGCTCTGGGCACAGCAGCTGCCGGGATCGACAACCCCACCACAGGGGTCTCTGCCACTCTCGCCTATCCAGCTACCCCTGTCCAGCTGACCGTGCTGGCCGCAGTCCCCACCGCACAGAGTAATTCCGCCGCTGTCCGTCATATCACCGCTGGTCAAAATGCCCTGACCGGCCCGACGGGCAATGCATTTAGCGCCTTGGTCGGCAGATTTCAAAACAGCACAGCGGGGCCCATTGCAAACTTCAATCTCGCGTGGACTCTCGGTGTGCCTGTGGCACCGGGTGGGACCGGAGCCGTGGGAACAGACCCGGTGGCCGGGATCCACGTTTATTACAGTACTACTGGTGCTTTGGGCAGTTGGGTGCGGGTAGGCACGCCTCCCCACGCCACAGCAGGCCCCGTCGCCGCAGTAACGATCACACCTGCCACTCCCATCGCAGTCGGAGGTGACCTCTACATCGCATGGGTAGATGACAACGGCCCGGCCAGTACGACGGCTCCAGATCTTGAAGGTAATTTTACTATTGATGATGTCGTCATTTCCGTCGGCGGCTCCTCTATTAACGCTACTGTCTCGAACATCGTGCGAAATGAAAACGGAACGCCTAATGATGCTACTGATGACAAGATCAATTTCACACTGACGGTGATGGGGTCCGGTGCTGTTAGTTCTACGTGGACAACCAGCGGTGCCTTTGCCAACTCCGGGGCCTACGGCACTCCCAAAAACTTCACGGGAATTCCCATCGCTGAGTTTATGGCAGCCCCGCACTCGGTGACTGTGAATGTCGCCGATACTATCGACGCAGCTATCAACACCGATGTAGTGGTCCAGGCCCCA
>JAYVJI010000541.1:0-1823 GCA_043769435.1 Verrucomicrobiota bacterium | reverse complement strand
CAGCACTCCTGAACGAAATCCGGAGCAGCATCGGTGATCAGAAACTGAGCACTATCGCCATGCACCAGGTGGTGGACCGCTGCGTGCGCGATGGGCGCGAGTCGCAACTGGAACCCTGGATCGCCACACAACCGGCCGCGACCCAGTCTGCGCTGCGCGCACAGGTGGCGAAGCTGAAAGCCGAGCCGGCAAGGTGAGCTTTTGATCGCCTCCCGTCCGCGCCGCGCCGCACGGATGCACCGTCAGCCCGCATTTTTCCGAGGCCTTCTTTTGCCGCGCGTCGGCGGTGCGGATGAAGACGGGCGGCGACTGCGCATTGATCCCTCGTTCACCCGGCAGGCCTGCCTCAAGCCTGATGCCACGGCCAACGTCGTGGAATGGGACGGTCTCTCGAATCAACGACCCAGCGATCATTTTTTCGAAAACCCCGGAAACTTTCCATCCGGAACCTTTCAGGAAGGGGACAAGGCGCTTCTGGCACACTGCCGGGAGGCCCCATTGCAAACAATCCATCGTCTAAAAATGAAAAACCATACGTTCCTGAAGTCCCTCCGCTGCTGCCTCCGGCTAGTGGCAAGCCTGTCCCTCCTGTTTGCCGCATCGGCCGCCGCCGCGGCTCCAGCGCCGAATCTGGCGGTCCAAATCACGCCGCCCGGCCTCACCCCGGTTTACTCCACCGGTACCTATACCGTCCGGGTGTCGAACATCGGGAACAAGGACGCCGCCGCGGTGACCCTGACCATTCAGCTCCCGAAGACGGGAACCAGCCCGCAGGTCTATATCATGGGCAATCTCATGAGCTACACGCCCGCGACCTGCTATCTGGGCGGCCCGGCCGGCACGGAGGCCGGCACCCGGCTCCTGTGCAATCTTGGCATCGTGAAGAAGAACCTGTTCAAGGACGTGAGCTTTCAGATCCAGCTCCCGGAAAAGACCGGCAACCTGGTGACCTCGGCGAGCGCGGCGATCACTTCGGGCACTGCCGACAGCAATCCGTTCAACAACAGCGCCAGCGTCAACGCCAGTCTCAGTTACTACGCCAATGTCGTCCCGCTCGACGTTGATGTCGAAAACAAGCACTGCACCGGCACCGGGCTGACCGCCTGGTTCGAGTGCACGTTCTTCCCCAGCGCAATGAGCTCGCACATCTCGCAGTTCCACGACAACGGCGCCGGCCTCCGGACCATCAGCTTCCCGTATGATCCCGGCTACACGGGCGTCTGGGACCTCAATGGCGCGGTCCTCACATTCAGTTATTTCGATTCGAGCGGCGCGAACGTCGCCAACTTCAGCGGTCGAGGCGTCCCCGGCGGCGCCTTTGAAGGACTCACCACCTTCCCCGGCAGCACCTACGTGTCCCCCTACCGAGTCGGCCCCTGACCATTCCGATCCCGGGCGCGGGATTGGAGCGCTGAAAGTCAGGGCTTACGCACGAAGCGGCCGAACGCCCGTAGCAAGGCCGGGATGGCCTTGTTACGGCTTCATGCGTAGGCCCTGACGCGCCGGTGCCGCCGGTGCCGTGGCTCGCCGGGCCCCGCTATCGGCTGGAAACTTGCGCGCCTGCCGGGAGCCGCGGGGTGTGCTGGGCTCGGGGTGAGCATCCGTCAACGTGGACCATGGGGAATTGCAGGAGGCGCCCTTTGATCCGAATCACGCGGCCCATGAAGTTTGGCTAATTGCCGACACAGGAATGCGGTGTGGACGGCGAAAGCAGTCTGGCCTCCTTGAATCATCTATGGCTCCGTCACTGGCTCTTGTTCTCTTCTTCTCCGCTGCCACCGCCACCGCGCAGGACGCGGTGCCGAATTATGAGCGCGACATCG
>JAYVJI010000540.1:0-4312 GCA_043769435.1 Verrucomicrobiota bacterium | reverse complement strand
GAAAAAGACGTGGCGCCGCTTTGCCATCCGCCGTGCGTCCGGCCGGCAGGCGGAGGCAGGTAGAAGGGGGCAGAAAAAAGATATCTTGGGATATTCTATTCATTCTGTTCTAGAATAATTTTCTATCGCTTTCTTTTTGTGAGTTTTTCCGTCAAACAATGACCCGTTCGCAATAAGGTATGGGGCCGCACAGGGCGGATCAGCCCATGGAAGTGTAGCTGAGGCAGTTGATTTCGTCAAAAGTGGTCCCGCCGGCAACCACCTGCACGAGGCCTTCTTGATACAGCGACTTAAACCCGTCGCGGATAGCTATTTTCCTCATGTCATTCACCTGAGCGCCGGTGGCGATCATGCTGGCGAGTTCGTTGTTCATGAGGCATATTTCCATCAGCGCGATCCGCCCGTTGTATCCGGTTCCGTTGCATTCATCACAGCCTACTTTCTGGTAGATAGGGTCCCGCAGGGGCTCTGTGATGATACCCTGATAGTAGAGGAATTCCTGGACCTCTTGGTTGGGTGTGATCGGGTGTTTGCAGTATTGGCAAAGGCGGCGCACCAGTCGCTGTGCCTGGCTCATGGCGAGCGCATCCGAAAGCAGGTAGGGCTCGACACCCATGGAGAGCAGACGGGAAATCGCCCGCAGGGAATCATTGGCGTGCAGGGTGGTCAGCACAAGGTGACCGGTGAGCGCGGCATTGATGGCCGCTCCGGCGGTTTCACCATCACGGGACTCACCGATGAGGATCACATCCGGGTCAGCACGGAGCAGCGCGCGCAGGCCGTTGGAAAAGTCCAGCCCGTGGAAGGTATCCGTTTGAGTCTGATTGATGCCTTCGATTTCGTATTCGATAGGATCCTCAATAGTCTGAATGTTGATGTTATCATCATTGATGGAGTTGAGGAATGCGTAAAGCGTGGTCGTCTTACCGGAGCCGGTGGGGCCAGTGACTAGCACTAGGCCCTGGTCCCGGCCCATGACGCTTTTGATGATGCTCAGCTGGCGTGGCCCCAGATTCAATTCAGGCAGTTTTTTGATGCCGTCCTGCTTATCCAGAAAGCGCATGATGATCTTCTGGAATTCCTTACGATGAGGGACGGCGGCTACGCGGACGTCCACCCGGCGCTGGCCGATGCGCATGGCGAAGCGCCCGTCCTGACAGGTCTGGCGTTCTTGGCCTAGGTTTGCCCAGTTCTTCACCATCGCTATGTAGCGGGGCAGCACTTCCTCTGAGCAGCTGTGGATGACGACGAGTTCGCCGTCGATCCGGGCGCGGAAGCGGGCGGTGTTATAGAATTTTTCGATGTGAAGGTCGGATGCCCGCATGGTTAGGGCACGATAGATCGCCCATTGCACGAGCTGCTCGGCGCTGGTGTTGGGGTTGGCAGGATTTATCCGTGCCATGTCGGCGGGATCGATCTCCACCATTTGCTGGCTGTCGGAGAAAGTGAGTTCACCTATCTGGGCCTGACCGGTGGTATCCCGGGCGGACTTACTGCGGTTGCGGGCAATGGCGGCGCGGATGGCGGCGGGATCCGCTAGGACCGGAACGAATTTTATGTTCTCATTTCCTGCGGAAAACCACTCGTCTTCAAAGGCGTAGATGGAGAGACTGGTGCTGAGTAAATAGACCGTCTGCTTGCCGCAGAAGAGCGGGTATACGGAATGTTTTTCCAGCAGGGCATCCGGGAAAACGGCTTGGGAGGGGCTTTCCTCTGGATTGTAAATAAGCTGTCCAGTCGCCAGCTTTAGCATGGCCACGCCGTAGTGGCGGGGCAGGAATTTCAGATCATCCAGCCCGTTCCACGCCTTCTTGTCGTTTTCGTCGTAGAGCCGGATCAGTTTTTCTTTTTCCTCACCTGTTAGCGGGTAGTTATCTATAAACCACTTGGTGACGCCTTTGAGATCGCCCTTCGGTGGATCAGGCAGGTATTTTACTGGATTGCTGTCCGCCAATGGCTTGTTCCCTATACGTCCGTAAAGGTCTTTGAGAATAGTGTCATACTGAACGGCATCGATAACGATGCGGATCACCAGGAAGTCCGGAACACCCCAGAAGTCACGGCTGTCCATTTTGTAATGGGCCATGATAAGGAGTGGCCCGACGGTGCCCACGGGCACCCAAGGGTCGACAACCCGCGGGTTATGACCGAGCAGCCGCAGCATGTTTTCTGCGGGAATGGAGCAGGTGGTCCGCGGCAGATTTACTGGCAGAATATCAAACGCAGCGGCCGCTTCCTCTATATTTACCTTGGGCAGCACCGGGGCTGGTCCGGAAGCTACGGCGGGAGTGGTCAGGACCACTGGTGCGGCACCGATCGCGGGTGAGCCGCCGATCATGGGGAGGCTCACTCGGGCTGTTGCAGGGTCGGGCGGCAGCGATCCGTTCAGGTTATTCCAGAAGGTCTCGTTCGGGGCGGCGTGCCTGTCGTTGGCGGGGATGTCTACGAGGGCGGGTTCCAGTGTGGCGGCAGGGCGCATGGGTCGGATGCGGTTGGGTTGGGTTTAGTTCATTCCTACGGGTTTGAATCCCGAAGTGAAAGCAACGGCAACTTTTTTTAAGTCTGAACCGTCGAAGGGTTTTAGTATTCCAGTGCCGACAGTTCCGGGCTGCAGGAGTTCAAAGCTCGAGCCATTCCAGCGCATGCGGTAAGTGGTAGCATTACTGCTGGCCACTGGATCATAGGTATTGATGAAAAACGGGGATCCTATTTTCAGGTAGGAGGAGGGCCATTTGAACTGTAGGCTGCGCAGCACTAGAAATTCATCGGTGGTGGCACCGTTATTGGCGGGCACAGACATGGCTGAGCAGTTTTGGGAGTAGGATTTTACGGCGCGGTTGAGGCTTTCCATGTGGTCTGTGGATTGCGCTATTTTGGCGCTTTGCTCCATGTTGCCAAATACCGGCAAGGCTGCTGCTGTGATCACGCCGATGATCGCAACGGTGACAAGGATCTCCGCCAGGGTAAAGGCGGATCTGGAGGGTAGCGGTCGCATGTTGCTCAGTATAGAATGGAATCTGGCGTAGCGGTTCCGTTGGCCCTGAGAATAGTCACTTTGGCATCAGGGGTGTCCGCCAGGGTCAGCGTGTAGCCGTTAGGCTGGTAAACTGATATTGTGTTAGGAGCGTAGGCGAGGTAGCCTTTGATCAAGGTGTAGCGCTGCTCGTTGGTTTTACTGGCCCATTGGGACGCGGCGTTTACACGGCCCACCGCAGAGATGTATTGACTGGTGGCCATGTTCAGACTCTCGGCACGGGTGATGACATACTGTTCCTCTGCATCCCTCTTGGCCACCACAACATTGGGAATGGCGAGGAATACAAGAATGCCGATGATCGCTACTGCAGCGAGGACTTCGATAAGTGAAAAGCCCCGTGAGCGGCTCGTGGATTCAGCTGAGAATGCTTTCATAGTGTGTTAGGGTGGGTTGAGGATCAGGGAAAGAGTTGGACTTTGGGGTAGGAGCCGGTGGTCCAGTCAGGGAGCAGGAGGTAGCGGTTGGTGTCTCTCATGGCCTGGGTGGTCAGCCGGCCGGTGCCGTTGTCGCCGGAGAAGAGTGCTTGACTGGGCTCGTCCAGATAGGCCTTGAACAGGTCGTAGCGCGCATTCACAGTGGTGGCGGCATTATAGGCAGTAAGCACGGACGCGACAGTCGCTCCAGGCTGACCTGAAGTGGTGACTTTCCCGATCTCCCGGGAAATCCAGGTGTTCAGGGATTCCTGCACCACGGCTAGTTGCTGGCGGGTCACGATGTCCCGTGATTCCTGCGCCGCATTGGAGAAATGGGAAATCGCTCCTGCGGCCAGAATGCTGATGATGGCGACCACCAGCAGCATCTCCACGAGGGTAAAGGCGCGTATTTTTCGAAGTTGGTTCATGGCTTTATGGATGGCTAAATTTGTCGGTCTAGCTGTAAAGTTAACTTAAGTTTCCATAATAGCAATGTTTTTCTATAAAAACGAAGGTTCTCATTCTGGAGGGTGGTGACTCGCTTGCCGTGGAAGGCGGTCGCGTTGAGATGACCGGAATGGAACCTTCTGTGAACGAATCACTCCCCGTCGAAATTCAATCTTTTGCCCCGCAGACAGCACTCGTGCTGGGCTCCGGGTTGGGGGGCTTTGTGGAGTGTCTGGACGTGAGGCACCGCTTTTCTTTTGCTGCGGCGGGGCTACCGGTCTCCACGGTGCCGGGGCATAAGGGGGAAGTGATCACGGGCACCCTGGCGGGGCAGCGCATGCTGGTCTTCAGCGGCAGGATTCATCTGTATGAAGGGCATGGGGCGGTCGCGGCGACGGCGGCTGTGCGCCTCGCC
>JAYVJI010000539.1:0-5144 GCA_043769435.1 Verrucomicrobiota bacterium | reverse complement strand
AGTGCCGCTGCGGGTTTTGCACCATATGCCGGAGGCCCTGGATGATGCCTGGTTCTCCGCAGCGCTGGAGCGGGCGGTGAAACTGCGGGTCGAGACGCTTCGGCTTGATCAGTCTACAGAAGCCTACCGGGTCATCAATTCCGATGGTGATGGGCTGAGCGGATTGACTGTTGACCGCTATGGCGACGTGCTCTGCGCGGAGATTCACAGCCTGGGCGTCTGGCAGCGTGCGGAGTCATGGATGAGCCAGCTGCACGCGCTGCTGGGCACGAAGCGGCATTTGCTGCGCGCTGATCCGGAGATCGCCCGGATGGAGGGATTCCTTGCGCCCGATCCCACTAAATCCGAGCCCCGCACGGTCCGCATCCGCGAGCATGGAGTCCGATTCGAGGTCAACTTCGCCGAGGGGCACAAGACCGGCCATTTTTGTGATCAGCGGGAAAATCGCCGCAAGTTGGCAGGAATGGTCAGCGGGCAGCGCCTGCTGGACCTGTGTTGCTGCACTGGAGGGTTTTCGCTGGCCAGCCGTATTTCCGGGAATGCGGCATCTGTTACCTCAGTGGACCTTGATGAAAAGGCGATCGCGCAGGCCAAGCGGAATGCCAATCTGAATCAATGCCCTAACATTGACTGGGTCCACACGGATGCCTTTACCTACTGCCGGACGATGATCCGCAATGCGGCGGTGTGGGATGTGGTGGTGCTGGATCCCCCAAAATTCGTCCACGGGCGGGATGAAGATCTCGATGATGGGCGCCGCCGGTATGAGGATCTCAATGGGCTCGCGATCCAGCTAGTGAAACGAGGCGGGCTTTTCATGACCTGTTCCTGCTCCGGGCTTCTTGGCAGCGAGGAATTTGAGCGTATTGTCTCAAAGGCTGCCCACAGGAACAAGCGGAAGCTCCAGTTCATAGATGCCACGGGGGCCGGAGGAGATCATCCAGTGATGAGCAACTGCATGGAAAGCCGCTATCTTAAAGTGCTCTGGGCGGTGGTGCATTAGATTAGATTTGTATCACCTGACCGGAGATGAGCCGGGAGCTGAAAGTGGGCTAATAAAACAAAACCCAAAGCTGAAGAAGCTGAAGCATTTTTTCTGCCGCCTGCTTTCTGCCTGCCCCCACACGAGGCGATGGCAGCCGATGAGGCCGCGAATTGTTAGGGGCTGGTCTCTGATCGCTCGATCCAGATGTCGTATTTCAGGGCCATGCTGTCCATCAAGGCTAGGGCCTCCTTGCCGCGCGGGCCAGGCGCTGCTGCCAGCCTGCGGGCTACCTGGACAGCTTCGTTGTATTTTCCGGCATTCTCAAGGTAGCGGATGGCCTTTTCCCCTGCCCTGTGGAACCAGTAGTCACCTCCCCTCGCGGCATCGGCCACTCCGGGAGGATCCGTGAGCACGGAATGCCATGCCGCGAGTGATTCCGGCTGACGTTTCAATTGTTCCAGACAAGCTCCCTTCCGGACGAGCGCCTCATGTTTCCATGCCTGGGTGACTCCAGGTTCCGCTGCTACTTCATCAAAGGAAGCTAGGCCCTGAGTGATAGTGGCGGCGGAAGTCTGCTGGGCCACCAGCACTTCCCCCCGGGCGCACAGGACCTGCCAGCGTAATGCATTCTCCGGCTTGGCCTCCAGAATACTGGCGAACAGTTGCAGAGCTGCAGCATGATCATTCCGCCGTTGATTCAGCTGGGCCACCTGCAGTCTGGCCTCCAGCTTCAGGGGACCGCCTTTTTTGTAGACTTGTTCCCACAGGTCTATGGCCTCCTTTTCTGACTGAGTCCCCAGATTCAGCAGTGCGCTGCGGGCAGCCCAGAAAAGCGCAGCTTCCGCTAGGGCATGTTGAGGAGCAGCGGTGGCCAGTGTTTCAAACTGAGTGCGGGCGAGCGCAAATTTCCTCCGCTGGTATAAGCTCTCACCGAGCCACATCCGGAGCACCGGCAGCCGCGCCGATGCTGGCCATGTCTCTATGTAGGCGAGAGCAGCGGCTTCAAACGCCGGACCGCTTTCCAGCATCCGGGCCGCAGAAACCTTTAGCCACGACAAGGTCTCCCTCGCGGCATCTCCTTGCGCGGAGGATTCCAGTTCTGCCAGCATCGCTTTGCGTTTGGCTTCGTCCGGCGGCGTTGGCGCTTTTAGATCCAGTTCAAATCCGGCGGCGAGCGCATCAAATCTTCTAGGATGGTTGGGGAGTGACAGCAGCACATTTTTCAATGCCGTCGCTGCTTCCGGATCTCCTTTTCCCGCCAAATAAAGCGCCCGCTCCAGTTGGAAATCAGCCATCGCTGCGGCACTGTCTGGTGCCCCGACACTATCGAGCACGCCCAGCGCCGTGCGGGGATCATTGACTCCACCGCGCAGCTCCGCGAGGGCTGCATTATATGCTGATGCAGCCTGTGAGGCCGCTCCGTTGCTTTCCAGCGCTGCTCTGGTGAATTCCCTGGCGGCCTCCGACCAACGCTGACTTTCAAACTGAATGGCGCCCTCCATCCACGCCGCCCATGCTTTGAGCGCCGGAGTAGTCGCCAAAGGCCTGAGCTGATCCAAGGCCGCGCGCGCTCCTTCCCGGTCCGCAGCCGCCATGCAGAGGCGCGCTTCCCGCAGTAGCGCCCCGGCTTTCAGCGGACCGTCAGGCGCATCCTTGCAGGCCGCCCTCACGGCGCTCAGGGCCTCCGCGGCCCTTCCCCCATTGTCTAGGATAGCAGCTAGGGCCAGACGGGCCAGCGTCTGTAAGCCAGGCTCGGTGCTCCGTGCCCAGTTCTGTAAAAAACTCTCCGCCTCAGGTGTCGGAGGGTTGTTCAATTCCTCAAAAAGTGCGAACGCGTTTTGCAGCAAAGGTAGGGGCGGCGCTGGAGACTGACCAATAAGTTTTTCCAAAGCAGCCAGCGCCTCACCGGGCCTGCCCTGACGCTGTATAGCTATGGCAAAGCCCAGCGCAGCAGCGTGCCGCATGTCCCGGGAAATCCCCCGCCCCCCTTCCTCCAGCAACGCAAAAACCGGTGCCGCCTCCTGCGCCCTACCCTGCGCCAGCGCCACTTGTGCCTGAAGGTAACGGGTCTGGGCCGCATAGCGTGCAGGCGGGTCTGACAGTTGCCCCAGAATGGAGGCCGCATCTCCCGTCCGTCCAGCCTCCAGCATGAATCCCGCAGTGGCCAGGCGCGCGCGCGCGGAAACTACCGGATCGCTGGATTTCATCAGCGGCTGCAGCACCTCCATCACTCCCGCCGGCTGCCCCAGAACTGTTAGGATCGAGGCTCGCGTCAGCGCCGCTTCATTGCTGTGAACAAAAGCCGGCTTGATCCTGGCCAGCGTCTCGTCCGCCGCAGTGAACTGCCCGGCCGCAGCCTGGGCCAGCCCCGTCCAGAAAAGCAATTCCTGATCCGCGCCGCCGGCATCGCCAGCGAGCACCTTCAGGGCGTCGCTCCCCCGCCCTGTCCGGACCATCGCCTCAGCCAGCAACAGCCGCGCTGGATAGCCAAGGGCGCCTTTCCACAACGGATCCCGCACCAGCTTTTCCAGCCTGGGCACCGCAGCTTCCGCCAGCCCGTCCCTAACCGCTTTTTGCGCCTGACGGTAGTCCCCGTTCTTCGTCAGGTCGGCCGCAGGCAGCGGCTTCGGTGTTTGAGCGAATCCGGTAGCTAGGCTGCTCAGGAAAATGAATGCTGCTTTGCAGGTCATGGGAAAAAAATGCCGGATGTTTCGGACGCTGTCTAATGGACATTCGGTGGACATCGGAAAGTGGAGAAACTGCTAGGATGTCCCCCGGCAGCGGCGCTCAAGCAGTCAAGGGCATCCCCTCCATCAGTGGGTCCATCAGCGCATCAATCCTCACTGGCCTTGTGGGCAATCCCAGCTTCGCGCCGGGGCTCTGCACCTTCACTTGGCCATTCAGCACAGCTCCTGGTTCCATGATGATAGCAGGCCCGTGGACACTGCCCTCCATCACCCCATGCCGCGTCAAGCGGATACTGCGCCCCGCGTAGCAATGCCCGTGCAAATGACCGGAAACCTCCATTTCCTCCGCATGCACCGGCTGCAGGCAATGCACCTCATACTTCCGATGTACCACAAAGCGCCGACAGCGGATCTCACCCAAAATGCGGGTGTCGCTGCCTATTTCCACGGTGCCGGAAGCGTAGATGCTGCCGCTTACGGAGCCATAAATTGTCAGGTTTCCACAGTGGATACTGGTGCCGAGAAATGAGCCCTTTTTTGCTATCACCACATCACCCCTCGTCCGGATTTTGTTAGAGGTGCGCTCCTTCACCTCCACGTCCCGGAGGTCAATGTAGGCACTGCACTGCGGACACTGGGTGGAACTGGCGGTCCGTGCAGCGCGGAAGGACGCATGGCAGTCGAAGCAGGTGACCTGCCTGGGAGCATCCCTGCCCGCGCTGTGCTCCGGGCCAGGTTGCCTGCTGGTAGTTGCCACTAGGCTGGCGTTTTTTTCGTCGGAGCCACTCAGCTGCAGCGGCACCGCCGGTTGCCTTACAGTATGCGGGGCCGTTTTGGCAGGCACTGCCACTGGTTGCGTCCCTCCTTTCATCATCCGCCCCAGCATCGCGCCTATGGCTCCGGACTTTGTCGCCGGCTGTTGCGTTCCCAGCTTAAAGTATTGACCGCAACTCCGGCAGTACGTGGACATCACACCGCCTGGCTCCTTTTGGGTGGAGCGACAGTGTGGACACACGACCTCTTTTTTCTCAGTCAGAATACAGCCTCCTCAGATTGTTGTGGGTCAAGAAAACAGCACCCCCATATCGCAAAGCAGCCATGCTACAGAAGGCCATGCCTCCGCAGCATGGCGGCTTGCGAAATGTGAGTCGGCACCTTGTGGCTTTCATCCGGAAACCAGGATGCCGCTACCTTTGTATATTATGCGGGGCGGCTCTTTTGAGCTGCGGCCACAGCGCTCTTTCCTACCGAGGACTTGCCCATGAATGTGGCACCTTCCTCTATAGCCAGAGTGCCAGCAACGATGTCTCCTTCGAGGACGGCATTGCTCTTCAGCTCACACCGCTCAGTTACTGTGATGTTCCCTTGGACACGGCCAAACAAAACCACGGACTTGGTGCGGATCTCACCGATCACGAGGGCATTTTCACCTACAGTGAGGCTGCCGTCGGAAGTGACTTCACCCTCGATTT
>JAYVJI010000538.1:0-2286 GCA_043769435.1 Verrucomicrobiota bacterium | reverse complement strand
CATGACCAAATGCCCGACCTGCGCATTTTCTGAATACGCCTGCACCTGTGATCATGGCGGTGAAGAAAAGGCTGATCACGCCAAGGACGCAAAGGCACCCTTTCTGTGACGCAGTGCCGTGGCGGAAATTCACTTCTTAATTTTCCTGATTCGTAATATTCGTAATTCGTAATTCATTGGCGGACAGCAGGGCGGCGTTAGGATTGAAAGTACCCGGCCATTTCCGCACTGAAATGTTCTAGGGCATTCCGGATGGGAAGCGGGACCCCGCCGCCAAGCGCGCAGAGGGAGGTCATTTCCATGGTATCGAGGAGGTCGCCCATGAGGTTCCTATCAATTTTGTAAGTGCTGTCGGTGCGTGCTTTGGCGATGAGTTCCTTTCCACGGGTGGAGCCCAACCGGCAGGGGAAGCACTTACCGCAGCTCTCGTCAGAGGTGAATTTGAAAAGATGCTCCACATAAGCGATCATGGGGAATGATGCGGGAATGCTGACGATGCCGGCGTGACCGAGGAGGAAGCCGGCCTTTTTGAAGCTCTCGAAATCCACGGTGAGCCGCCCGATGTGGGAGACCGGGACAATGCCGCCGAGGGGGCCGCCTACCTGGATGGCTTTGATGTCCGTTTTCCAGCCACCGGCGAGGTCAATGACTGTCTGCAGGGGAGTGCCCATGGCGACTTCATAAATGCCCGGTTTGACGAAGTGACTGTCCAGCGAAAGCAGCTTGGGCCCTGTGCTTTGGGGCGTCCCCATGCCGGCATAGCCTTTGCCTCCGATGGTTAGGATGGCATGGATGTTGGAAAAGGTCTCGACGTTATTGAGGATAGTGGGCTTACGGTACAAGCCCTCGACGGTGGGAAAGGGCGGGCGGACCCGGACTTCCGGGCGCTGACCTTCGATGCTGGCCAGCAGGGCGGTTTCCTCACCGCAAATGTAGGCGCCCGCACCTTTGATGGTCTTTAGGCTGAAGTTAAATCCACTGCCTAGGATGTTCCTGCCAAGCAATCCGGCAGCATGGAGTTCTGCTATGGCGCCATCTATGGCGGTGATGGAGTCCGGGTATTCCGCCCGGATATATAAGACACCGGTTTCCGCCCCGGCAAACCATCCCGCCACCATCATTCCCAGAAGGACACTGTGCGGCCTCTCTTCCATGAGATACTTGTCTATGTAGGCCCCAGGATCGCCCTCGTCCGCATTACAGACCACGTACTTCACTGCCCCGGCAGCCTCCCGGCAGGACTGCCACTTGAAGTGCAGTGGAAATCCCGCACCGCCGCGGCCACGGAGTCCCGATTCCTTCAGTTCACCCCGCAGCCAGTCCCGGTCCCTGGTGAGCAGATCCCGGTAGACGCGGTAGTATTCATCCAGCCCCGGAAATGGTGCGGTCAGTTGCGCCGGCTGGAGGTGCGAGACCACGGCATAACGGTCTGTCGCATCACCTTCGCCTGTTTTGAATAATGCCTGTAGCGCGTCCGGTGACTGCCCCGAGAAATTCCGCCCCCCATACTGAAAGGCATCGCCCTGATGACACCGTCCCAAGCAGCAGATATGCCCGATTTCCTCCTCCTTGAAATGCGTTCCCAGTTCCCCATGCAGCCGCTCCTGAGTCCCTGCACAGAGACAGGCAGAACCATTGCAGATGAATACTTTTTTGCCAGCGTTTTCCTTTTTCAGGAAATCATAGAACGAGACCGCGCCGAGAGTGATGGCGTCCCCGAATAGCGATTCCTCCCCCAGCTTGCGGATGATATCCGGCTTCTCTGCGGATCCATCCGCCTCTGCGGCTTGAACCATGCGCTCAAACAGGTTTTTATCGGTGCCCTTTCGGAAGGAAAGCGAACTAAGGTTGGTGGACATGTGGGTGCATTGAATGAATTATGAAGGTATGCAGGCCCGGAATGTAGACTTTGGCAATAGGATGATGCGCCCCCAACCGCCCCGGCCTCATCGCCCGCCGGACTTCTGTTTTCTGCAATCTTGGCCTTTGTCATCGCAGGTTCTCTGTGCCAGAGAGTCACCATGATTTCCGGACACTATCCTATCCCAGCGAGGCTGAATCTCACGCTGGCGCTGGTGCTGGTGACCGCGCTGACTGGTCTGTTCTACCTCTCAGCCTTCGCTCAGGGCTGGTGGCTGCTGGCATTGAGCCTCAGCTATGGCTTGCTGATGAACACCGGCTATGCCCTGCTCCATGAGGCTGAACACGGGATCCTGCATCCTGACCGCCGGGTGAATGAAGGCACCGGTATGCTCCTGGCGCTTTTTTTTCCAGCTCCGTTCCACC
>JAYVJI010000537.1:0-4065 GCA_043769435.1 Verrucomicrobiota bacterium | reverse complement strand
CGGCATCTGGTTTTCGATGGCGTCACGCAACCGGGCGCGGCGCTGAAGCCTCAGGGTAAAAACGTCCGGGCGGAGTTGGAGGTCATCGATCCGGATGCGGTCCATTTTCCCCATGTCCATGTCATCGCCATCAGGGAAAAGTGTGTAGGGATCATAGGCCTTGCCCAGAAATCCAGCCGTGCCGGACTTGCCTATGACGTTGCTCTCCTGGAGCGGGCGCGGCAGCATGACAAACGGCAGCATCGGCACATCCATGGGTTTCATTTTGATGATGTTAGAGCCGAAGTTTGGAAAATCCTTGGGACTCGGTGGTTCCAGCTGCCCGCTTGGACTCACCTTATCCGTCGTATATCCTGTCATCATCTGATAAATGGCAGCCGTATGATTAAAGAGACCGTTGGGCGTGTAGCTCATGGACCGGATCATGGTGAATTTGTCATTCACCGTGGCCAGCCGGGGCAGCAATTCTGTGAAATTCACGCCCGGAATCTTTGTGCTCAATGGCTTGAAATCACTCTTCACGCTGGTGGGCACATTTTCTTTGGGATCCCAGAGGTCGAGATGGCTGGGCCCGCCTTGGAGGTAGACGAGGATAATGTTCTTTGCCTTCCCCCAACCTGCCGGACCTGGGACATCTCCAGCTACCGCTTGAGCCCGGAAGAGGTTGTTGAGCGTCAACCCCATGAGGCCACTGCCACCTATGCGGAGGACGTCCCGGCGGGTTGTCCCTATATTGCTGTCACAGAGGTCTTTGCCCGGTTGGCCTGGTATGCGGAACATTGTTTTAGAAGGGAATAGAGTTGGATCTTAAGGTTGCACCTTAGCGTTGAATCATGACAGGGAAAATACGGATCTGCGGAGTGATCACGCGGAGGTCGGTGCACACGGAGACCATCGCGCATGGCATTCCTTCCTGTGCTGCACTACATCCGGCACCGGCCGCGGCGGGCGCGGCGGGCGCGCTGGTTGACCTCAGCTATCGGAGGCACCGGGTTCCTGAGGGATTTATAGAAGGAAGTGAAGGAAAGAAATAGGCGCGCCACTTTAGATTTTGGTGGACCATCTGATTCTTTTCTACTACACAAGTAGTATTAATACACCATTCCTCACTGTTTTCAGCATATTGCCATGCCATTAGCCAATCCATTTCTTCTTCTTAAAAAATGTGGGCCGTCCGCCTGTTGCGTTCTCGCAGCACTCTCCGTTATGCCCCCGCCCTTGGAGGCGGCAATACTGGTCAACCTAGACGCCACCGCGTTGCCAGTGGGTGCTCTGGCCACGTGGACCAATACTGGAAGCCTCCCCGGCAATTTCACGAGCGGGGCTACCGTGCCTGCCGTGGCACTGACCACTCCCGGAGCGGGTGGCGGCAATGCAGTAAACGCTGTCGTTTTCGCTGGAACCCCCACGTTTTATTCCGGGCCTACTGCGCCAAATAGCATCGGAGGGGCGGGTCAACGCTCGGTGGAAGTATGGGCCATGAATCCCTCAACCACAGACGAGGAGAGTCTCGTTGCATGGGGGCGCCGGGGTGGGGGCGACGGCACGAATCTGTCCTTCAACTGGGGGCAGAACGGCACCTATGGTGCAGTTGGTCACTGGGGTGCGCCAGACATGGCTTGGCTCCCGCAACCTGTGGTGAATCAGTGGCACCATCTGGTCTATTCCTATGATGGGGGTACTGTCCGGCTTTTTGTAGACGGGGCCACTAACAACTCCCGGGCCCTCACTCTGGCAACGCATCAAGGCTTCAAAATAGTCGTAGGCGGCCAGAACAGCAACGTCTCGCCGTTTCCTCCTGTGGGGTTCAATGCCACAATGAGCATCGCCAAGGTCAAGGTCCATGATACGGCACTGAGCCTAGCCCAGGTGCGCAGCAGTTACAACGCTGACGCAGCCTTGTTTGGCAAAGCGCCGGCCGGCGAACCGCCGGACATCGCCACCTATACGGCCAGCCCCACGTTTTTCCTTCCGTCCCAGCCGGTCACGCTTGCCTGGAACATCAACACCCTCCCAGCCAAGCCGCTCACAGCATTGTCCATCAATAACGGGGCGCCTGCCATATCCGGCAACACCGGATCAGTAGCTGTCACGCCAATAACAACAACGACCTACACGATCACAGCTACTAATTCTGATGGCAACTCCAGCGCCTCCCGCACTGTCATACCCCGCTGTCAGCCCTTGATCCTGAAGCACCGCTGGTCCTTCAATGAACCAGCAGGCACCGGCACCAACGGACTCGCCCTAGCCGATTCTGTTTCCGGAGCTAACGCCTTCATCCGGACGAACGGCACCGCCAATGCCACCCTGACAGGATCCGGAGTATCGCTCCCGGGCGGCGTATCGACCTCAGCTCCCTATGTCGATCTGCCCAATGGCATCGTTTCCTCTCGCAGCGGTGAGGCGACGTGGGAAGGCTGGACCACTATCAACGGGCCTCAAGCATGGTCGCGGATCTTCGACTTCGGCAGTTCCACAGCAAACGGCGGCGCCGAGGTTTTGCTGCCAGGGGGAGCCGGGAACGGGGATGAATACATCCTGCTCTCCGCCCAGATAGGAGCGAGCCAGACCCAAAACCGCTTTGGCATCCGCAAGCTGGGAGCCGAGACCTCAGCAGATCCAACAGTTCCCTACGCTGCCGGACAGGAATTTCACTGGGCGGCCACCTATCTGATCGGTGCTGGAGCGAATGGGGCCAATCAGCTGCGCTACTACCGCAACGGTGCCCTAGTCACCTCCGTCGATACTGTCCACGCATTGGCCACTCTAAAAGACAACAACAACTGGCTCGGGCGATCCAATTGGATGGGGGACAATACCCTCCAGGGAGCCTTCAATGAGATGAGGGTCTATGACGGTGCCATGAGAGACGACGATGTTGCCGCCAGCTACCTTGCCGGGCCAAATGTCTATAATCAGCCGCTGCATATTGATCTTTTTACAGCAGATAAAACAACGGTCGACGAGGGGGCCTCCGCTGCCCTCCACTGGAAAGTGACCAACCCCGGAGGCACGCTCACCGGCACCATCAGTCCAGTCATTGGATCACTGGGGACACCGCTCGCAGGTAATCTATCCGTCACGCCGGCAGCGACTACCACCTACACCATCAACGTCGCGAATGGCACCTCCTCGCGCACGGCGACCACTACCATTACCGTGCGCTCACTGAAACCCGTGGTGGATGCCAAAAGCATCGTGGTGCCCTATCTGGGCTCCGCCGCCACACCCCTGACCGGCACTGATCCACAAGGCCTCCCGCTTACCTGGACTATCCTGACAGCACCGGCACGCGGCACCCTCAGCGGCACGGCCCCGGCACTCACTTACACTCCAGCAGCCGGCTCCAGCGGCTATGACAGCCTCGTCTTCACTGCCTCCAACGGCACATACACTTCTGCTCCCGCAACGATCACGTTCTACATTGCTCCAGATGCACCCGTGGCGGACAGCCAGACACTCCAAGTTCCCTATCAGGCACCGAAGCCCATTACGCTCACCGCGACGGACCCGGACAATGAAGCTGTCACTTGGAGCATAGTGACGCCTCCAGCCAATGGAGTGATCACCGGCACCGCTCCGAATATAATCTACACTCCCGGCGCCGGCTTCACTGGAGCGGACAGCTTCTCATTTAAAGTCAATGACGGCACATATGACTCCAATCTGGCCACAGTGAACATATCCGTCTGTCCCGCCACCGCGCCGACAGACATCGTTCTTTCAGATTCCCGGCTAAAAACTGATGACACCGTGGGCACAATGATCGCCCGGCTGTCCAGTCTCGATCCCGGTTGCCCGGAAACCCATACCTACAGCCTCGCCACCGGTCCAGGAGATACTAACAACAGTGACTTCACCCTGTCAGGCAATCAGGTTATTTCGAATCGCGACTTCACAGGCACCATCGGGCAGACGGTCTCCATCCGGTTGCGGGTGACGGACCAAACAGGACTTAGCTTTGAAAAAATAGTCACATTCACAGTCGGCGCTCCGGACCTCCACGTCAAAATCAACGAAATCTACTACAACAGCCCTAACAATAAAATAGGCGCTGAGTTC
>JAYVJI010000536.1:0-2158 GCA_043769435.1 Verrucomicrobiota bacterium | reverse complement strand
TCGGTGATCGCGCCGGAAAGCTCCGGGCCTTCACGAAGGTGCTGCCGCCGCATTTGTCCAGGTGGAAAAAGAAAAGCAGGGGCTTGGCTGGCGGGGAATCACTCATGGGGAGCACTCCATCAGCCTGTGCGGCGTATTCTCAGGGGCTGTTCTACTGGATCCCCGGTGACGGTGGCGAAATGGATGCGGCCCTCCGTCGTGGCAAACCACACATGGCCGTCGCCGGTGGTGCCGTCGGAGAGCAGGGACATACAGGCCCAGCCGTCAGCGTATTCCAGATTGTAGTAGCCGGCGAGGCCGCTCATGGCGGCGGCGTCCCAGCGGTATTCCCGCGTTACGGTGGGGGCGGTGCCGTTCCGATAGTGTTCGTAATTGGTACTCCGGTGGATGGCCCGGAGGTCGCTCTGATGAAACACCATGCCGTGGTCCATGCAGTTGTAGCGCCGGTCAAGGTAGCGCACGGGGACACATTCCCGCTCCATAATGGCATTCAACAGGCACTGGTCGTGCCAGGTCCACTCGATTGTGCGCCACTGCTCCCGAGCCTGCGCAAAGAGCGCCTCATGCCGGGTCCGGTTGGCGATGAAAAAGCCAGTGTTAAAGTAATTCATGGCGGAGCTGCTCTTGAGGTAGTCCACTTCCAGCAGGTGCGCCGTTCGGTCCCGCACCGCAGTGAACGTGCTGTCATACGCTTCCGTCGGATCCCACGGAGCCACGCAACAATAGTCCGCATCGAACCAAATGATGTCCTCGGCCTCCGGCACCAAGTCGAACAAGAACAGTTTCAGAAACTGCGCCCGCCCCCGCTCATCCCGTGCTGCATCCGTCATCAGAGAATGGCTCCGCACGGAGTCCAACTCCGCCGCTCCAAGAATGCGCGTCGGCACCCCGGTGAATCGCTCAAACCGCCGGGCGGCCTCCCGTGCATAGAATTCGTATTCTGTTCCGATTCCGGCGGTGAATGCGATCATAGGATCAGCCTAATCGCTTTTTCCCACAGGTCGCTTCGTAAGTCGTAATACCCCAGTATATCAAAGCGATTCATCTCAGAAGAATAGCCAAACTATCTCTCAGTGATTTATCGGCAATCAAATTAGCCCATGCTTTGGCGGCAGAAGAGTCCAGTGTCCTGAGTTTTAATACTGCAGAGTACAGCACATTATCCCTAAACGGAACGTCGGTGATTTTCTGGACATACGGCAAAACCACATTGGGATCTCTCGTCAACGCTCCGTCCAGGTATCCGGAAATGACTTGATTGCGGACTGTCGGGTCGATTGCATGTAATTCTGTCAACTGATTTAACAACTCAGTCGCTATCGGTGTCTTTGCTGCAAGCTGGAGTCCCGCCTCGCGCCACGCCACTTCATAGCCCTTTCGATCCTTTTCTAAGTCGGAAAGTTTAGCGAGTGACTTGGCATCTCCGACTTCGCCAAGCGCTACAATGATCTGTTGGAAAACTTCATTACCACGCTCCGTTCCAGATTGCATTGGAATCTCGAACAACCACCCGGTGTCTCGACGGGCAATGTTTCTAACAGCGGAACCCACATCAATGGGAGGAATTTTGTCAACCACCTGCAAAGCAATCCCCTTGTCAGCCCAAACGGTCAGAAACCCGGCAGCAATCCGCCTTTCATCAAGAGCGAGTTGAGGCCAGGTGCGATACAAATGTTCAGGTGATGACAATGCCCATTGGCTGAGGAGACTTACGCGCAGGGAATCCCAATCGGTTCCGGGCGGTATCTCTTTAACCGCAGCCGCATAGGAATCCCCATTGCCAAACAACAGCTTGGTCCGGTTCGCCGCAGCAAAATCGTGCCCTTTGCAGGCGGCGACAAATGCCTCTTTGTTTTTTTCCATAGCCACTAGGTTGGCTTGGGAAGACGCAAATTTGTCGGGAGTTCTTAGCTTAGGCTTGATTTCGACAGTATGCTCTTCGGAACCCGGCCTGCTGGCCAGCCAGAGGCATACTATCAGGGCGGCACTCGTTATGAGGAGTGCGATGGTGGCGGTGCGGCGGCCGAATCTTATGGGAAGCCTCATAATGGTCGTTTCAATTGGATCGAAATCTTCTTGTTTCCTTTTACCGTCCACTCAAATGCCTGCACATTTCCACCACTGCTCCTATTAAATTTCACACTTATATCGGTGTCGA
>JAYVJI010000535.1:0-2225 GCA_043769435.1 Verrucomicrobiota bacterium | reverse complement strand
AGCGAGGCTCTCGCGTATCCCGGTGACGGTGTATGGTGCGGCTACAGTGGTGCGGGTGCGACCTGGTTTTATGGTTGAGATTCCGGGGTTCACTGTGAGCACCGCGGGATTGCTGAATTCCTCACCGACATTGATCGTTAGGGGGACCTGGGTTGGCCCTTCAGTATTCCATGGACCACCTCGCACGATTTGCCTGGCCGAGCGCTTCTCGAAGTAAACCGTCCACGGAATAGGCATGGAGCGGCTGGCCTTGAGCCTCACGCTCCGCTCCACGTATTCTATAGATGCGTCGATGCTCCGAAATTCCTGAATAGTCGGGCTGCCCATGAAAGCACCGTCCCCAATCCCCACCCCGTTCATGTGCTCCTTGCGCCAGGCTGCTAGGGCCTCACCCTCCACGGGGATGCCCATGGGTGCGGCTATGGCAGGAACCTGTGGTGTGCCTGACGACCACCCTAAAGTGAATGCCCCATACGGATACGCCCCCCCGGTGGCAGGTAGTCCCGCAGGAGTGTAGCTGCCAGCCCCGACTGGTGCATTCACTCCCTCGCTGGATGTCGCCATATTGACCGCACGGGTGGCCGCGCCTCCGAGCGGGCGTCTCAGATTATCTGTTAGGATGACCTTGCGTGTGGCGGTGACTAGGGTGATGACAGGCATGTCGAAGACCAGGGGACTGCCGCCCGCTGCGGCTTCGGCACCGTCTGTCAGGCCATCAGCGTCGGAGTCGGGATTCAGTGGGTCTGTGCCTGCGGTGGTGAGTTCCGCCATGTTGGAAATACCATCGCCGTCGAAATCACCATTGGCGCCGGCGGTGATGTTGGTGGCGGTAGAGTATTTCAGCCGCACGTAGGAGCGGGCGGTAGTGGAGGAGAAGCCGTAGGGGATGACGGCCCCGGTGCCCAGATTCACCGCCGGAGCGTAGGTCCAGGTTTGCAAGTCCGTGGAGAACTGGATGAAGTAGAGGCGTCCGGCGACACCAGTCCAGGACAATTGATACGTGTTAGGCGTTGGCTGGACCGTGATGGTCGGTGTGGCTTGGGTTTGCGCTGTGGCGGTTCGACAGAAAAGCAGAGCCAACAGCGCCAAAGAGATGGCGAGAAAGTATAAAGTGCGATTCATAAGAGCAGGTATTTCTAAGGTTACTGCTCAGTGGAGCCAGCCCCGGCGGGCTCGCTGGAAGTGCTGGCGGCGGGTTCGATGCGCCAGAGACGGATTTCTGCGGGCCGGGGCGGCTGCGGATTTTCTTTTTCCCACTGCTCCCAGGCGGCCTGCTGGGCCTGCTGGGCGGCGTAGGTAGCGGATAGCTTTGAGCCCTCGGCAGCATACACTGCCAGAAGCGCGCGCAGGGGTTCCACGGCAGCGGCATTGGCGGGATCGCCTTTTACTAGCCGATATTCTCCGCCCAAATCCCCCACCGCCGGAACTTCCTGTTCTCTAGCTCGATCTCCTGCGGGATAGGCAAACCCCATAACAGCATACCGGGTGCGCCCCACTTCCAAATCTTCCGTCAGGCTGATGCTGGTAAGATCATAGGGCACCCATGCGGCAAACTCCTGATAGGATTTTCCGTCATCCACCATGCCCCAGTGCACCAGCGAAACGCCACCGGGATACACCTCGATGGTAGGCGCGAAATTCAATATCTGTAGAGGAGCCGCGGCACGCATCGCGGCGCGCTGTTCATCAGTGAATGCCGCAACCACCCGCGGGTGGGCAGCGGGCACAAGCAATGCAGGAGGCTCGATCAGAGAGATCGTCAGCGAAGCCCTCCCCGCAGCGCCGGGGGCCACCACCTGGGACAAAACCCGCGCCTCTTTTACCGCAGCTGGCACTTCCCGGGGCGCAGGCCGGCGCATCCGGATTTCCTCCGCTAGAGCTGCAGCGTCCAGCCGGACAGGAGTTGGCAATGCGTCGACTGAAGCGCCACCGGCTGTTGGGGCGCCACCCGTCGCGGGCGGGGCATTCAGTTGCGGCATCGGCTGCGCTTGAAGTGGCCATGCTCCCGCCAAGGCGCCAACTGCGAGCAGGAGGCGGCGGGGAGGAGTGGAGGAGGGGCCGGCAGGGATTCCTAGGATTCCTGGGGTGTGCGTGGTTTTTGTTTTCATGTGGGTATTGTGCTGTGGGTTGCTGTAGCGCGGGTGAAGAAGCAGGGGAGAGTATCTCACTTCTGAACCGTGCTGTCCTTACAGCAAAGGGCGCGGACTTGATCCACGCCCTGCTAC
>JAYVJI010000534.1:0-2992 GCA_043769435.1 Verrucomicrobiota bacterium | reverse complement strand
TGTGCTTGGAACCGGCCTCGAGCGGCCCCGGAGTGATGGCGGTTTGTTGCGTCACGGTGCCGGTATAGACCCCGTTGCCTTTGGCAGAAGGAGCCCACTGCGTCGCCGCTGCCTTCCAGCCTGGTGGGAGTTCCCACGCTATCCCGGAGGGCATTCCCACTTCGGTGGTGCCGGGCGCATAGGTGTGCCAGCCCTCGGGATGCACCATCCGGATACTCACGGTGAATGGTTTCCCTGATTCGATCTCAGAGCCGGGGCCGCTGAGGCTCATTTTTACTTTGCCCGCAGGAGCCACGGCCCCTGCCGCGCTGCTGAAGGGATCAAAATCAGGCTCCTGGGCGGGAGCGGCCAGGGTCAGCAGACAGAGAACTGGGAACAGGAGGAATCGAATCATGGTCACCCCATCGATAACTCCCTCTCAGGAAAAATTCCACACCGGTTTTTTAAAGTCTGCACTTAAAAATACGGCTCTTCGTAGAATCGGGTGGTCTTACCTTGAACCTTTGGGCGGAGAAGTCCCATCCTAGGATTCGCCGGCTCGTAGCGCGGGAAGTGGAGTCGTTGCGGCGGGAACTGGAATAAGCGAAAACTTTTTTCATCTGCCGCGCAAGATGACGGCGGGCAGCGTGGAAAGCCTTCTCATCCATTATGAGAACCACCGCTATGAATAGACTCCTTCCGCTTCTGCTCTGCTGCGCCGCCACCACGGCTGGCGCGCAGGTCTTCACGCCCAAAGATGTGCAGCTCAATGTTTCCTTTGGGAATACCGGCCCCGTCAGCGCGCTGATGAGCGCGCCAGCCGGCCCTGGACTCAATAGAGTCTTCGTCACCTCGACGACCGACCCCGCGCCCCCCGGAGGCAACCGGCAGGCTCTGGCGAACTACCTGGCCGCCGGCCCGCTCTCCGCCCCCACCGTGCTGGCGGTGGATGATACGGAGAATGGCCTCACCTATAAAACGCAAGTCCTCTGCGAGCTGAACAACGGCCAGCAATACTATTTTCTCCCCGTCAGTGGCCTTTCCACCAGCGGCGCTGCCCCGGTCTGGAACATTCAGGAAACCGGCACCGTGGTGACATTCCAGTTCCGGAATCAATTCGCCGCGCCCGTCATGGTGGATGGCGGCATCATTCTGGCCGAGGACATATCTCCCACGCCCCTCGCCCCCGGGAATCTCTACCTGACGCCCTCCACCACTCAGGCCACCTTTCTCGCCCGGGGCGGTGGAATGGTGCGGTTCAATGTTTACGTGGACCTCGGCGGGAATAATCCGGCGGGCGGTAAATACCGGAAAAAGTATACCATCGAGACTTACGTCGCGGCTGCTCTCCCCTCCAACACTTCCCTCACCATCCCGGTGATCATCGACACGGCGGCAAACACTTCCGGTTCCTTGTCAGGGAGGTTTGATGTCACCCGCTCTGATGTGGCTCCTTCAGCGCCTGCGACCACGGATGACGGCAATTTTGAAATCCATGCACCCACGCCCATCCCCGGAGATTCCCGGCCGGACTTTCCGCTCATCCACGTCGATTTCAATGCCGGCGACGGCTACGGCAACTGGGAGCGGCACCGCAATTTCTCCGGGACAAATTTTTCCACTGAATCAAGTGGCAGCTTCACCGCCTCGAGCCTTCTGCCCACTCCCCCGCCGGGAGGCGGCTTCTATTCTGCCTATGGTGAGACGTTCCTGCGCCGCAGCGTGCCGGGAAATCTAGCAGGTGTCTATGGTCTGCAATTTCTTCGGACTCCCGCGCTCGGCAGTGGCACGAACCCCGCGCCGCTCATCAGCGCCGGGAATCTGTACACGGGCGACACCTTCGTCATCCGCCCCGGCATTCTCCAGGGCAGCATCACCCTGAACGGGCCGCCCGCGCTGGCCGGCCAGCCTGCCATGCTGGCCCACGTGGCCAGGTCCACCAGCAGCGATACGAATGGCGACGGTCTCCCGGACTCGGACGTGACCGAGTGGTTTAGTGGTTCACGCCTTTGGGTCAATGGTCTGGACACACTTGCCCCGGGCGCCACCAACACCGCCTCGGGAGGTCAGGCATTCATGCCTCTTCCGGGATCGTTCATTTCCGCTTCCGACCGCTTTCAGGGCCAATACCAACTCGCCCTGGGCGGTCTGAACAGCGAGGCCTCATTCTGGAAATCCGACAACCTCACCCTCAGCATGGTCAACCAGGGCGCTGATGCGGACACCTATTTCAGCACCACCTACACGATGCTGGACCGCCGCGACGACACCACGCTCCGCCGCGAAATCCAGACAGACGGCACCGCCACTTTCGACATATCCCGCGATTTTGGCGAAGTCTGTCTTCTCATCCGCAGCGCCACCGGCACCATCTACCAGCCCGACATTCAGAGCGTGACGGACGATCCCGACTATCCGGCCAATGCGGTTGGCCTCGTGGGCTTCACAGCCTTCGGATGGCCTGTGAATCAGTCCGCTGCCGCCACCACCGGCTCTCTGCGCACGCTCCTGCCCGCCGGCCACTGGATCCTCCATCCCCGCGTCAATCCCGGCAACCAGCCCCCGGGATCAAACGTTGATCTGCTCTCCATCAAGGTCAGCGTCCCCGCCCGCGGGCGTCTCTGCCTGGAAACCGGATTCCAGATTCAGTCCACCATCCCCGCCTGTCTCACCGGCGCGGAGGCCTCCATCACCGGCATCGTGGAGACGCTGGGCACGGTCGTCACGTCCATCAGCTATTCGATTGATGGCGGCGCCCCCGTGATCCTCAGCCAGCCCAACGCAGCCAACCCCGCCTTCAGCATTGACCTCGCCGCCCTCGCCGATGGCATCCATGAAATCATCATCACCGCCACCGGGCCGGACGGCCGGGAGAGTGTCCTGAGCGGCTCCTTTTTCCGCAACGCCGCCGGCCTCACCTCCGAGCCCGCCGTCATCCTGCGGTGGACCTGCGGAGTTCTGCAAACCTCCACCGACATGATCAACTGGACCGACGTTCCCGGGGCCACCAGCC
>JAYVJI010000533.1:0-3594 GCA_043769435.1 Verrucomicrobiota bacterium | reverse complement strand
CCGGGGATGCCGGGGGTGCCGTTGGCGGGCAGCGGGTCGCCTTGTTTTTGCAGCCATACCGCGTCGCCAGGACCGCCACCGTAATTCGCGGTCTGGACTTCGAGGTAGTAACGCTGCCCGGCCGTGAGGGTGACGTAGCCGGAGGCCAGCGCGGTGGACCAGATGCGATAGTCGGCTTCAAAAACGCTGGCGGAGACGCGGGCGGTTTTGTTGACCGGGTGCTGGTCGGTGCTGAGGAAGACTTCGATGGCGCCGTAATAACCACCGGTGGTGGGCAGGAGCCTGTAGTCTCCCGTGACATCCACATGGAGCCATCCGGTCCAGCGGGTGCCAAAGTAGCCGTCGCCATAGGCGGGCACATCGGCTCCGGCGGTCGCGCCGGAACTGTCAGGCAAGCGGGGGAAGCGGAGCAGGCCGCGTATTTCGCTGAGGGTGGCACCGCCGCCATACTTTTCCCGCCAGAGGCCGCCGGGAGTCATGATGCCGGCGTCGGGGATCGTCAGAAAGGCCACGGTGGAGGTGACGCTGCCGCCGACACCGGTGACGACACAATCCCAGGCAGTCCCGGCGAGGTAGCCGCCGATGTTATCCAGCACGAGGTTCGGCGTGGCAGCCACCGGCCAGAAGGATTCAATGACGCCATTGCGCCGCCATTGATAGACCAGCGGCGCGGTGCCGGTGGCGGTGACAGTGAAGGTGGCGGAGTCGCCGAGGTTTCGCGTGAGATTGACCGGCTGCACGGTGATGACGGGCGCGACGGGGGCGGGCGGGGTGACGGGGTTGAGCGTGACGGTGAAGTCGTACGGCTCAGTGAGTGTATAGCCGTTTTTGCTGGCCACGAGTTGCACGCGGTAGAGGCCATCGGCGGAGAAGGTGGCGGTGGTGGTGGTGGCGCCGGGGCTGCCAAAGCTGACGGTGCCGGGGCCGCTCACTTTCGTCCATGCGGCGGTGAGGCCGGAGGTGACGGGCACGCCGGCGGAGTCGGCGATTTCCACATTGAGCGTGGCGGGAGCGGAGCCGTTGATCCTGCCGGCATGGGCCTCCAGCGCGGGCCATGTGACCCACGGCGATTTCATAAAGGCGTAGAGCCGCGCGGCATTCCCGGGCGGGTAGTTCGGCAGGGTGCCGCCGGCCACGGCGCGGGCGATGGCGGTGTTGACGATGGCGAGGTCTTCCGTGGGAAAAACCAGGTCGCTGTCGTAGTCCGTGCGGGCGCCGAAGTAATCCAGGGTGCCGTCGGCCTTGCGGTGGAGCTGGTAGAAGTGGCGGGTGTTTTCCATGATGAACCGCTGATCGCGATCCGGCAGGCGGGGCAGCGCCATCTGATAGAGCGTGACGCCGGCAATGCCCGCGACATGGGCGTTCTGGAACCGCCCCCAATGCCGGGACAGGTAGGCCCGCATGAGATTGTATTTCGCTGTGTCATCGGCCGTGGGTGTGCTCGTGAAGAAAGGGAAGGCCGCGACTGCGCCCGCGGTGCGTCCGCTGCTGTCGTAGCCGCTCTGCACGCTCAGGTAGCCGATGTTGCCCGCCTCGTCGCCGGTGGTCTCCGTGCAGGCTTTCTGCCATTCCCAGCTCAGATAGTGGCGCTGCTGAAAGGTGTAGGGAATGTGCGGCAGCGTGCCGGCATTCTGACCGGAGACGCCGCTGAAATCCGCGCCGGCGGTCTTGAGCAGGCCCATGCCCAGATTGGCGTGGGCATTGATGATGTTGATGCCGCCAAAGCTGACGATGTGGATGTAGTCGCCGGTGACCCCGGCATGTCCCATCATCCCCGGATGGAGGGGGGTGTTGCCATTGCCCAGATCGGGCTGCTGCCAGTACTGCACGCGGTTGGCCAGCAATTCCGCGGCGCGCTGGACGGTGGCGTTGACCGCGGTGTCGCCGGATTTAAGCCGATACTCGGCGAGGAACATGGCGTTCGTCGAGAGGTGCCAGTTTTCCAATCCGGGAGACGACGCGACAAAGCCCGGCTGGTTTTCTTCCAGCGGCTCGAGGATGGCGGCGTTCAAGCGCGCCACCGCCCAGTCGCGGATTTTGTTGATCGAAAGCCGGTAGGGCTTCGCGCCGGTGGTGTCGTTCCAGTTCGGATGGGAGAGCAGACAGATGCCCATCCAGCCTTCAATGTAACCCACGGGGTATCCGCCGGGACCAACTCCCAGGGGGTCGCGATTGTTGTCCATCACCTTGGTGTGCATCCGGGCGAGGGCGTGTTCGTAGATGGCATCGAACTTCGGACTGCCCAGCGGATAGGCCGCGCCAAAAGCGCCCGCGTTTGGCAGGGTGACGGAAAGTGTGAGGCCGCCAGTGCCGGGGCGCACGACTCTGAGCGGCAGCGGCACATTCCCCGACTCCGCCCGCTCGATGGCTTCGCCGTAATCCTGCACCGAGCCTTGATAGCTGGTGAAATCGCCGACGGCGAGCACGCCGAAATCCTCACCGAAAGCGCCGTAGATGACGTCGCCGGCCTGCAGCCCGGCGGCGGCGCCCGGACCGCCCGCCGCCACGGAGATGACGTTCAAGGCGCCGGCCCCGGGCACGGTCTTAAACGTGCCGCCCACGGGGCCTAGCTGATGGATGAGGGCGTCGGAAGCCAGGAGCGGCAGCGTGGTCGCGGGGAGACAGAGCAGGAGTAAGGCGGGGAGCAGAGAGCGGAGTTTCATGGCGATGAGGGGATGGGTTGAAATTTGAAAACGAGCGTAATGGGAAGTCCGGCGCGGGGGAGTTTATCGGTGTTGGCAACGTGGGCGTCGTCCCGCGTGCGGCTGGGTCCGGGATTGGTCACGAGCGCATGGGAATCCGAGATCAAAGACACGAACGATCCCTCCTCCTGCGCGGCAAATTTTCCCTGCGGGGTGAAGAGGGAACCCGCATACGGCCACGGCGCGCCGGGCAGTTCGGTCTGGTCTTTGAGGCGGATCAGCGAGGCCACCGGCACCACCGCCGCCGGACCATTCGTCTCCCACGTCGCCGTGATCTCCACCGGCGCGTCCGCCGCCACACCCAGGAGCAGGCAGGCGGTGTGGAAATCCTGCGGCGCGGCTTTTGTCGTCAGGACAGTCTCGTGGGCCTTTCCCGTCTCCGTCGTCAGCAGGTATTCCACGACGCCTTCCCGCATATTGACCTTCGCCGGAATTTTCACCGTGCGGTCTGCCTTGGAGAAACTTACCAGGCCGATGCGAAAAACACCCGGCGCGGGTTCCTCGATCTTGAGCGCCTTCTTCAAGTCTCCCTCCGCCGCCGCGCGATCCACCGGTGGCAGGCTCGCGGCCTTTTCCGCCGGGGCCGATGGCGGCGGCGCGAACTTTCCCGCGTCATCCACCGATCCCTTACCCTCCGGCACCACGGTCGGGACCGCGGGAACTTCCGGCGGCATACCCATGACCGGCACGCTGAGCGCGAGGACGAAGGCGACGGGAAGGAGCTTTGACTTAATCATAGTAAGGAGGGCATTTGCGGTAGCAACACTCGCGACGGCTGCACGCGCCGGAGTGCGAACGACGCCTTGCGGAGGGGTGGTGATTTATTCGCTTCCTGCAAATACTCCCTGATTGACCAATGGGCACATTTTCGGCCCATCTCTTCTATGCCTGC
>JAYVJI010000532.1:0-4550 GCA_043769435.1 Verrucomicrobiota bacterium | reverse complement strand
CAAATGACTCCGGGCGGGTTTTCTGGTTTTCTGAAGGCGGCGGATTGCTGCTGCGTTATCCGTGTCTGGTGTATTATAACGAGCGGTTACTGCTGGATGTGGCTAGGGCTGATGGAACCCCGGGGAATGATGCATTCTCGAATCCAGCGAACCTCGGCAGTGCGCAAGAGTTTACCCTGCTGGGGCACGCGAGCATGGCGACGATGGAATTGAATGAGCCACTGGTGCCGCGTGCAGGGGCCTCGCCGGGCACGCTCTGGTGGCGGTGGACGGCCCCCTCTGACGGTTGGCTGGCTCAGAGCAGCAGCAACGGCGGAGTAGTGCAGATATGGCAGGGCAGGAGGAGGATCAGCGAACTGGGTGACGGACGGATCCCCGGGTATTTCGGGCAGGCCGCGCTACGGGTAGAAATGGGGCGGACGTATTTACTCCGCGCTGGAATAACAGGAGAGCGACATGAGAATGTGTGCGCCTCCCGTTTACAATTCACAGCCCAGCCGCAGAATACTACGCGGGCCACCGCGCAGGATCTGGGCACCAGCAGGCTCCCCGTGTGGGAGCCTGGATACACCTATGGAGTGGTAGCAGTGGGAGAATTTCTGTGGTTCCGGTGGACTGCATCGGAGACCATCCGGGCAGAGTTTACGGACCCTTATAATATAACCCGGAACATGATCGTATCGGCAGGCCCGCGCGGACCGGCGCTGGCCGATCCTGAGGATTCCTCCTTCACTTACCTATTTCACGCCGGGCAGACCTATTGGTTCCAGTTACGGCGGCCTACTAACAACATGCGCTGGGCCATTAGGGAAACGTCTTTCTCGGCACATGGGGACATCTCCAGTGCATTGGTGCTCGACTCCGTTCTCCCGGCAGGCGGCACTATTTCCATGCGTGGGGATATGAACTCTGAGCAGGAAATAGAGCTGTTGGCCCCCTTGGTCTGGCAAGCGAATTTGGCCAACAACCTGCATCCGGTCATCTGGTGGGAGTGGCAGGCTCCGTCCACCGGTTGGGTGCGTTGTTTCTCAGATGCATCCAACTACATAGAGGGTGGATTTTGGGCCTTCGACTCCGCTGGCGTACGGCCGCTCCTGCGCATTGATGGGGATTCTACCGGGCTATATCTTGAGGCGGAAAAAGGCCATACATATCGCTTCGCAGGAGTGGGGACGGAGGGCGCAGGCCAAGTTGCGACCTATGCACATCTCGAACTCCGGGCGGTGGCGGAACTCGCACCGGCCAACGATACCCTCGCGGGTGCAGTGACCATCCCGCAGCAGGACTGGCGTGACTATTTGCAATTTGAAGGTGTGCACCGGGGAACGGGCGTTTATGATCCGCTCTATCTCCAGCACTTCCAGGCTTCGCTGGATGCAGGGGAACCACCGGTTTCGCTCATCCTCGGGGAGGAAGGGCAGGTGATCCCCCAGACCGCCACCACATGGTGGAAATGGACAGCCCACACCTCCGCCGTTTTTAAACTGCGGACGGCCTCCCTTTCCCGTGCCCGCACCGGTGGCGGGGACCCCGGCCCGGTCAATGATGTGACCCTCAGTCTCTACACTGGGAACACACTGGCCGCCCTGCTTCCTGTGCCGGTATATGAATCTATAGTGGGCGACTACCTCTTCCGCGCCACCGCAGGCGTGCAGTATGTCATCCGCGTAGCGAGCGGTGCCTCGCTGGTAAATTACCGGCTGCAACCGGTCGAGCCTTCTATGGATGATTCCTTCGACTTCCACGCCCTTGAGCGATTGATGTTTGAAGACGTAGGTGGGGCGTGGGAGAGCTTCGCCGGAGACGGAGTGCCAAATTATTTCAAGCTAGCATTTGGTATGGACTACTATCTGCGCGCCGATCATCCTGTCAATATCGCCGCGGCACGTGGGCGGCTGCCCCGTGCGGTGGAGAGCCCCTCCGGGATCGAGTTTCGCTGCCAGCCGGACCTCACCATGGTGCCCGCAGGGAGGGTGGAAGCGCTCGCGCCGTATTGTCTAGGGAGGCTGTCGGAAGACTTGAACCTTTGGCAGTTTATCTATCCAGAGACCACGGACAACGGTGAACTCACTCTGCGGCTCAGCCGACTTTCAGTCCCCCGTGCTTTCCTTAAATGGGACATTTTTGATCGGCAAAACTTTTTCTTTGATGACTAATCCCTAACACTTTCCGTTATTTTCAGATCCAACCACTGACGCTCATGAACACATTGCGATTTATTTTTACCTTGACTGTGGCAGTGGGTGCCGCTGCACCGCTGGCAGCACAAATTCAGAATCCAATCATATTTGTCACGCAAGTCGCGCCGGCAAGGGCTCACCACACTGTGACTTCCATAGACGGCAGTCTCATGGGGGAGACCGGCGCGGCTCCCCGGGGAGGGGATCTCATGATGCTTTACCCCGACCTCAGCGTCAAAAACCTCACCCGGACGGCAGGCTACGGCATTTCCGGGGAACAGCAGACCGGCGACAGTGTCATAGCTGTGCGTGACCCTCATGTTCACTTCACGGGAACGAAGGCGCTTTTCAGCATGGTCAAGGGAGCCCCGGCCAGCGCTGCCGACACGCGCAGCTTTTATTGGCAGATCTATGAGATTACCGGACTCGGAAAAGCTGATACGCCGGTGGTCACCATGGTGCCGGGCCAGCACTCGGACTACAACAATGTGCAGCCCGCTTACCTCAGCGATGGACGCATCGTTTACTCCTCCGACTGCACGATCACGACGGAGCGACACCTCTATCCTGCGCTGGATGAAAACGGCCAGGGCCCAGCAGGTACAGGGCTGTGGACGGTAGCGTCCGGCGAAGTGCCAAAGCTGATGACCCACGCGCCCAGTGGTGCCTTCGAGCCGTTTGTGGATAGCTTTGGCAGGGTGCTCTTCACCCGCTGGGACCTGCTGCAGCGCGACGTCCTCGCGAGCGTCAATCCTGGCGATGAGCCCTCTGCGGGAGATTTTGCCAGTGAGGACGCCGGGGCGGCTTTCACCCTGGGTGGCACCGAGGTCTTCCCCGAGCCGTTGCGCAGTTTTCAGCAACCGTTTGGACTGAATTTTGATCTCTTCATGCCGTGGACCATCAATCAGGACGGCCATGAGTTAAACACCCTCAACCACCTCGGACGTCATGAACTGACGCCGGACTTTGCACGTTCCGGGCCGGATGCAGGACTGGAGGATTTTACCAGTCAGGTGCCGGAAGTCCCCTCCAACGGCACCCTGCCGGTTATCACGCGGGCCACCTCCTTCCTCCACCTCTCCGAGCATCCCACCTCTCCTGGCCGTTACGCCGGGACGGACGTGCTAGCCACCAGCCTCAGTGCCGGGCGGGCCGTTAGCCTCTACGCCCCTCCTTCAAAAAATGCCAATGATGTCACGGTCCGCCTCATTAGCCAAACTGGGCTCGCACGGGATGTTAGCTGGCTCGCGGACGGACGGCTCTGCGGGTCGTGGGTGCCGGGCCCGCAACTCCTCCACTCTCATTACGGCGGTGACCCCGGCCAGCAGCCCGTTTCGCCGGATTTTCTGCCTGCGTCCTGCTTCACCATCCGCATCGCCAACGGTGTCACGCGGCTGGACCGGGGGAATACTCCGGTGGCACCCGCGACCCTGAGAACCACTCAGTTCGTTGATGGCGTGTCCCTCACCCGCACCGCAAATCTCTGGCAACTCCAGCCTGCGGAAGTGATCAGCCGCGCCGTGCCCGCGCCCATGACCGTGCCGCTGGAGGCTCCCGAGGCCTCAGCCTTCATCAGCAACGGCGTGTCTCCGTCCGCCTTCCGCGAGTGGCTGAAGCAGACTAACCAATCCATTCTGATCGCCCGCAATGTTTTGACCCGCGATGCGGCGGACAAGCAGCAGCCATTCAGCCTGGCCCTCGAAGGGGGCCTGAATAACATCGTGCAAGGCGCGCTCCTCCGCACGGTCGCCCGCATGCAGTTTTTCTCAGGTGAGTATCTTCGTGCCTATGCTGCCGCCGGGGGAGCTACTGCTCCAGCTCCCGGTCGCCGCATCATAGCCCGGGCGATGAAAGCAGAGGTTTTTACCAGCAATCCTCCCACATTTGGCCCCGGCGGCAGTGTTGACATAGCCCCGGACGGCAGCATGGCGGCCATTGTCCCGGCGGGACGTGCGATCACATGGCAACTCGCAGACAGCCAAGATACACCCGTCGTTCGCGAGCGCTACTGGCTGGGCTTTCACGCAGGTGAAATACGCATGTGTACCTCCTGCCATCAAGTGAATGAGAAAGGCCAAACCGGTGCTCCGGGCGCGACTAATTCTCCGGAAGCACTGCGCGCACTGCTGGGATTCTGGAAAGCAGAATATCCCGCCAGCGCGGGAGCCGGGACCAGCTACAGCGCGTGGGCAGAGGTCCATCTCAGCAATCCCTCAGCCGCTGGTATGGCTGACGCGGACCATGACGGATTGAGCAATGCCGAGGAATACATCTACGGCACTGATCCCGCTAAAACGACCACCGTTCAGCCATATTCTGCTGTTTCCACTCCTGCCGGCACCACCATGCGATTCACTACCAACGCTGATG
>JAYVJI010000531.1:0-6959 GCA_043769435.1 Verrucomicrobiota bacterium | reverse complement strand
GGACGGGGTCATCTTCTACCGGGATGAGCCCGTCTGCGAATACGTGGAGCGGGTCACCGGCGGAGCAGGGTTTGACGTGGTTTTTGATACGGTCGGCGGGGATAACGTGGCCCGCTGCTTTGAGGCCGCCAGAGTCAGCGGCACGGTTGTTAGCATTTCCACCCGGACCACGGCGGATCTCTCTTCACTCCATGCCAAAGGCCTAACGCTGCATGTCGTCTTCATGCTCATCCCTATGCTTTACAGGCAGGAGGCCGGCTGCGCGCATCAGGGCGATATTCTACGCCATCTGAATCGCCTCATCGCAGCCGGACAACTGCGTCCCCTCCTCGACACCCAGCGCTTCACTTTTCAGGAGGCCGCCGCCGCGCACTCCCGGCTGGAAAGCCACGCCGCCATCGGAAAAATCGTGCTGACGGGCTTTCACTCATGAACATTCTCCGTCCGCTGCTCGGCCTCCTCGTATTCATGGCCGTGCTCTATGCGCTGAGCGAAAACCGCCGCCGCATCAACTGGCGTCTCATCGCCGGCGGCATGACCCTCCAGCTCCTGCTGGCCGCCGCTTTCCTCAAAACCGAAATCGCCAGCGCCCTGCTCTCGCCCGTAGCTTCATTCTTCGTCCAGATCACCGACTTTTCCCACGCCGGGGCCACCTTTCTGTTCGGGGGCCTCGTGGATGTCCCGGCCATGAAGCTAGCCGTAGGATCAAATCAGGCCTACATCTTTGCCTTCCATGTCCTGCCGACTATCATTTTTTTTTCCGCCCTCACCAGCCTTCTCTATTACCTTGGAATCCTCCAGCGCATAGTGTTTGCCTTCGCCTGGCTGATGAAGCGCGTCATGCGCCTGTCAGGGGCCGAGAGCCTGGCTGCAGCCGGTGAGGTCTTCCTGGGTCAGACCGAGTCCGCCCTCCTCGTGAAGCCCTACGTGCCCACGATGACCCGCAGCGAACTCATCACCATGATGATAGGCGGCATGGCGACCATCGCCGGCGGAGTCATGAGCGCCTATATCTCCATGCTAGGCGGGGAAGATCGTGCCGCGCAGGAACACTTTGCCAGACTGCTGCTTTGTGCCTCACTCATGAGCGCCCCGGCCGCCATCGTCGTCGCCAAGATGCTGGTGCCAGAGACTCATCCGGTGGACGAGTCCCTGCAAGTGCCGCAGGAAAATTCAGGCGCAAATTTCTTCGACGCGCTCGCCAAAGGCACCACCGAAGGCCTGCACCTCGCCCTCAACGTCGGTGCCATGCTCATCGCCTTCATCGCCTTCGCGGCGATGATGAATGGTGCCCTCACCTGGATCGGCAGTATCATTCCCGCCGGTAGTGGCACCTCACTGAACCAATGGATCACCAGCGTGAGCGGAGGAGTCTTCACCAGCCTTTCCCTTACGAGCATCTTCGGCACCCTGATGGCCCCCGCCGCGTGGTTGATCGGGGTTGATGATGCAGATCTACTCCGCGCCGGCCAGCTCCTCGGCACCAAGCTGGCGCTGAACGAATTTGTAGCCTATGATTCCCTGAGTAAAATGACGTCACTCCTCCAGGAACGGACCGTTTTTCTCATGTCTTTCGCCCTCTGCGGCTTCGCGAATCTCGGCAGCATCGGCATCCAGATCGGCGGTATGGGAGTCCTTGCCCCCGCCCAGCGTCCCGCCCTTGCAGCCCTTGGCGTCAAAGCACTCATCGGCGGCACCATCGCCACCATGATGACAGCCACCATCGCCGGCTTGCTCCACTAGCAAGACGCCGGGGCCCGAGGCGTAAGGGAAGCGGGCAGGACATGCTAGGACACCCAGCTGCTTGACGGCCGCCGCGTTTTCATCCCAAGACCGCTGCTGCCGCAGCCGTGCTGCGCTCCCCCACCGGCGAGCAGATCCTTTACCCTTATTTATTTGGCTTTTTGTTGGCGGAGTTGCTCGAGGCGGCTGAGGGGCTTAGCGGCGGGCGGAGCAGCTGGAGCTGGGGCGGCAGCCGGGGCCGGGGTCTCGACTTTGGCGACGGCGGGCGGCGGGGCTGGTGGTGGTGGATCCACGCGGTAGACGCCGCCCTGACCGATGGTGTGCGGGACGGGTATTCCGTTCTCCATGATGATGGCCTGACAGAAAAGGTTTTGATGTTTACCGGTGGGGCTGTCGGCAGCGGTCGTCACGGGAAATCTCACTTCCTTGTCCGTAGCGCTGATCTCCTTCTCCACAGTGGACGTCTTGGCGGGCAATCCATAGAGCGTGACTTTTGCCGGTCCGGTCCAGGGTTTTGCCACAGTCAGGGTGCAGAATAGTTCTCCGGGCTTACCCTGCTCACTGGAGCCCATCTCCATTTTCATGGCCAGGTAGGGAGCGGCTATAGTGACCGGTGTCAGCGCAGAGGAGGCATAAACCGGTCCGGAACCGGCATCCGTCTCGCCCCGCACGGCCACCCGCCATGTGTTGAGCGGAGCGTCTCCATTGGCCGTCAGTGGATAGTCCACCTCATTCTGCCCTTCCGGTATGGCCACCGTGCCCGGCGCGCTGATCCCGGGCGGGCTCCAGAGCATCCGCACGGTGATGGCGGCCTTGAACTCCCCCTTCCGCGCCGCCTTTATACGGAGGTTCATGGTCCCGCTCTGGACCAGCGGGACCGGGGGCTGGACGATGTCTATGTTAAACGGAATCTCCTCCACTACGGC
Organism: Verrucomicrobiota bacterium; assembly: GCA_043769435.1. Classification (GTDB taxonomy): domain Bacteria; phylum Verrucomicrobiota; class Verrucomicrobiia; order Verrucomicrobiales; family V1-33; genus JAYVJI01. The sequence continues at coordinate 4,290 of JAYVJI010000531.1, read as the reverse complement.
TACCGGATAGGTCGTCTGGCGGGAAATAACATAAGGCGTGTTGTTAGGCTCACCCTGGATAAACTCTATGTTGTTCATCCACCGTCCCGGCACCGGACCAGCCTTGGGGTCTGCAGGCTTAGGCGTCATCTTCAACAGTGCGGCACCGAGCGGAGCATCCGCTGCTGCGGAAAAAATCATAATATGTTCTGCGGAAGCACCGGGGATCGGCTCCGATTCCAGCTTCAGGCCGGGGGGCAAATTAGGGCATTCCCACGCGACATCACCGCCGACGTTGACGCGGTCCACATGCACCTGAATGGCATGGCGGTTTCCACGTGCCACGGCACTCTGCACCCACATCTGGCTGTCATTCCGGTCATAGCGGGAGATGTAGGTATTCAGCGCAGATTCCGGCGGAGCGATCTCGACGCGGTAGACAAAATCCGCCCCGCCCCGCTTCAAGTGGTCTTTCACTTTGACATAGTACTCACCATCCGCAGGCACCACCCAGCCACCTATCTTGCTGTCAGGATTGGCTCCGTTGTCGTCATTCCCGTTGATGCCGCCGCCGTCTTTATTGAAGATCTCCAGCACCGCATCCAGCGGAGAGCGGATGCCCCGGGCGTGGATGATCAGGTCAAATTTCTGGTCCTTTTTGGCTGTGAATTTCAACCAGTCCTCATCGCCCTCTTTTTCGATGATACCATTGAAGGCCACTGGGGCCGCCGGTGGCGCGGGCTGCGCGTCACGCGCCTCCGCGTGGGTGTTATTCCCGCCGCTCTCCAACACATTATCTAGTGTCGTGATCCGGAATAAATTAGGGCTGGGTGCAGAGAGATTATTGGAGGCGGCGTAGAGCGGCATGACTTCCCCGGGGGTTGCCGGAACTGTGAGCTTTTGAGCAATAGGCCCACTAACATCTCCGAGGTAGTTGACCTCCATTTCAGTGCCCGCCTTCCCTCCTGCAGGATAGGCCACTGTCGGCCGAGGGAATCCACCGATGTGAAGACGATACTGGGCACCATCCTTGCCGGCGTAGGAGGAATCCCGTACCTCCACATAGTAGGTGCCGTCTTCCGGAATGATCACGCTGGCGTGACCGTCCTGGACACCGAGCGGCGAGTCATCGCTCACCGCCAGTTCAAATTTCCTGCTGTTCAGGATGGCAACGTAGGGATCCCAAAATTCCGTGCACAGCCTGATCCCCTCTACCTCTACTGCCAGCCGCTCTCCCTTTTTACATTCGATCCGGTAGTAGTCAGTATCCTCATTTTTAGCGACTCCGGCGACCGTCACGCCTGCTGTCACTGGCTGCGCCTCCTCCAGCAGGGTATTCGGCTCCTTCTCCTCCACAGTAGGGAACTGGCCGGCAAAGAAGTTCCGCGCGTAGCTGATTCCGGATTTAGTCCTGATCCGGAACAGGTGCTCACCCAATGTGCAGGCAGGCTCGATGTGTAGTTTAGCTTTCACCGTTGTGGGGTTCTCCACCTTGAACTCCAGCGCCTTTATCATGGCAGGGTTGTAGGAGATTATTTCCTCCGTGTCCTGGAGCCGGTTCCCGGTGAAGGTGACCTCCACATCTGTGCCCCGCTGGCCACCTCGTGGCTGGATGGCATTCAGTTCAGGGAGCGCGGCTACAGCAGGCATGGCAGTCATGAGGGCACATGCTGCCAGAGCCATGCGGCGACTGGCTGAGTTCATAAAATGTTGATTCATTGTCTTGAGTATACGTTGACAGAGCATTGCATATTTCGCCCGGCGCGGCTACTCCTCATTCAGCAGCACTATGGGGGGTCGCAAGGTCGAACTGTTAGAATACCCTTCGCATCGCCGCCAAATGCCCGGGTATGGCGGCTAGGGGATCAGGCTTGGCCTCGTATTCCAACACGACCCAGCCTTGGTAGTTCGCTTTCCGCAGCAGCCCTGCGATGCGTGGCAGATCCACAGGGCCCGCCGCCGAGCCCGCCGCTAGGACCTCCACTTTAACCTGCACATTCACAGCATACGGCGCGCATTGCTCCAGTTCCGCATAGGGATCCGCGCCATGGAAGTTCCCCGTATCTAGGTTGATGCCCAACGCAGGGGAATTCACTGCCTTGATGATGTCCAGCAATCCTGCGGCGGTGGCCACCACGCCCCCGTGATTTTCCACGCCCAGCCAGACGCCCTTGGTCGCGGCATAGGCCCCCAGTTCCTCCAGCGAGCGTATCACCTGGCGGCGGGCACCCGCTTCATCTATCCCTTTCGCACTGCCGGCGAATACCCGGATGTGCGGTGCTCCCAGCACTGCTGCCCGGTCGATCCATTGCTTCACTCCCGCTTTTTCGCGATCAAGATCCGGCCCCTCCGGCAGCGCAAAGGTATTCCCCACCGCAGTGCCGCTCACCGTGACCCCTCGCAGAAAAGCATGCCGCCGGACCTTCAACAGCTCGGCATCGCTGACATTTCCGGGAAAGTAATAACTTGTGAGTTCCGCTCCGTTGAGCCCCTGATCCGCGCAATAATCGATGAACCGGTAAAAGTCCATCTTTGCCGGATCCTTAAAGGCATCGCGAAATGAATAGGCAGCAAGGCTGAGCTGGAAGCGCGCCGCACCTGAGCGCTGAAACGGCTCGATGGCGCGGACTGCCCATGGGGCTAAAACAGCGGGGGCGGCGGCCCGGAGGATCTGGCGTCGGGAAATCATATCGTCTCCCTGAACCCTGCCCGGTGTAGACGCCAGGAAAATTCCCGCCGTGCCTGCGGAAGCCCCGGAGACATGTCCCGGAGCACCCGCGATGCTCTGCGTGCTGCCTCTACAAGCGGCTTGCAGGGCGTCTGCGCCCGCTTATTTCCCCGGCATGATCACTCTTCCCCCCGGTCCCTGGGATGCTTATATTTTTGACTGCGATGGCACCCTCATCGACTCCATGCCGCTGCATCTGTCAGCATGGCGAGCCGCCCTTGAGGCCCACGGATTTCCGCCGCTGCAGTTCACACACGCCATGCATCACGACTTCGCCGGAATGCCCGGCCATTCCATCGTCAGCGTGCTCAACGAGCGCTTTGGCTGTCATCTGTCCCCGGAGCAGGTAGAGGCGGAAAAGGTCAAGTGGTATCTGGCTCATCACCATGAGGTGCAGCCGTTAGGGAAAGTGGTGGACGTTGCCCGCGCGGCGAAGGGCCGGCTGCCCATGGCTGTGGCCAGCGGCAGCGATGAATCCATCGTCAGGAGTTCCCTTGAGGCCGCCGGCATCCTAGACTGGTTTCAGACCGTCATCACCCCGGTCGATGTCGCACGCGGAAAACCAGCACCCGATATGTTCCTCCTCGCGGCATCTAGGCTGGGTATCCCCCCGGCCCGCTGCCTTGTTTTTGAGGACGGAAGGCTGGGCGTGGAGGCAGCCGTGGCCGCAGGCATGGGGTGCGTCTTTATCGAAACCCCACCCGCATGAAAACGCTGCTGATCACCGGATTTCTGGCACTCACGTTCATGCACCGCCTGCCTGCGGCTGCGGGGGAGGCCGTCGTCACACCCTTTCGCGCAGAATCCCTCGCCGCCTGGGCCGGGCTCCCGGAACCACTCCAGCGCATCCTGACCACCGCAGCTGCCCTCACATCCAAAAACCTGACATACACCTACGGCTCCGCAGACCCCTCAAAGGGTGGGCTAGACTGCAGCGGGACCGTTTTTCATACCCTGAACACCGCAGGCATCACCGGAGTGCCCCGCTCATCCGACGCCATGTACTCATGGGTGGAAAAGTCCGGACGGCTCACCCCCGTGACCGGTACGCCAGCCATCACTGACCCTGTTTTCGCCAGCCTCCGCCCCGGCGACCTCCTCTTCTGGAGCGGCACCTACGAGGCGGGGAAACGGGAAAACCCGGTGACGCATGTGATGGTCTACCTCGGGCTCGATACCTCTGGACGTCCGCTCATGTTCGGCGCCAGCGACGGGCGGCCCTGCGGCGGGAAAAAAATGTGCGGGGTCAGCCTCTTCGACTTCAAGATGCCCGCAGCCGGAGGTAAGGCGCGCTTCGCCGGCTACGGCCCGGTGCCCGGTCTCGACATCAGCAAGGTGGCCCCGGCCCCGCCCGCAGCCGGAAAGTAACCCTGCCAGACGCGGCGGCGAAATTCCTCGCAAAAATTCCAGCCTGTGCTTAGAAGCACTGAATCATACGCCCATATTTCAACGTGTCCAAGCTTCTCCTCCGCGCCGCCCTGACTCTGGTTGTTCTTTTCGTGCTCTTCGAAGTCGCGGCACGACTCTTCTTTCCGTGGCCTCAACGTCCGGGGGTGACCCTTGAACTGAACAACCGGGTCATG
>JAYVJI010000530.1:0-2270 GCA_043769435.1 Verrucomicrobiota bacterium | reverse complement strand
ATGGACATTACCCCCCCCGCGATCAGCACCATGCGCAGCCGCATGGTGTCATCGCCTGGTTCCGTTCCGGTGGGGGGGGGAGCTTTCACTGATTTGATTTTAAGATGGAGGAGGAAACGTGAATGATTTTGTCATTTGGTATTTCTATGAGCCCACTAACTAATCTCGCCGCCCGGGGTTTAAGTATCTTTGATGTACGCTCGGTGTTCATTTCCCCTTCTTTTTCGTGTATTTGCAGTTCAAGACTGGTTATTTCACGGAGCAGGGCGGTGATGTCCTCCCCGCGGCGGCGCTCCTTGACGCAGATCCAGAGGTAGGACATGCCGATGGCCGTGAGAATGAGCGTCCCCAATATCAGGTTCACAGTGCCTCCAGCTGTGCGGAGGGGCATTTCTTTGGATGGGGATCGGGCCATGGTGCTTAGATTCGGGTTGCCACTCGGAGTTTGGCGCTGCGGGCGCGGGGGTTCACGGCCAGTTCTGCTGCGGACGCAGTGATGGCCTTACGCACTGGGAGCCGGTAGTGACACGCAGGGTTGGGGCGCGGTGCCGGCCAGGCAGGGTTGTCGACGGTCTCCTCACTGTGCCGCCGCATGTAGGTCTTGGCTATTCTATCTTCCAGACTGTGGAATGACAGAACCACTAGGCGCCCCCCCGGCTTCAAGCAAAGGTGGGCCTTTTCCAGTGCTCTCCCAAGACAGCCCAGTTCATCATTCACGGCGATACGGATGGCTTGAAATGGCTTCACAGCAGGATGTCCGGGACCATGACGCGGCACGACGGATGCGATGAGATCTGCGAGTTCCAGCGTAGTGGCGATGACGCGGCGGGCGCGTTCCCGGCAGATAGCCGCAGCGATCCTCCGCGCTGCGCGCTCCTCTCCGTATTCAAAAAATATCCGCACCAGTTCTTCCTCAGGCCAGGTATTCACCACCTCTGCTGCTGTCAGGGGCGCGTCGCGGTTCATACGCATATCAAGGGGCCCATTAAAGCGCAGGCTGAACCCGCGGTTAGGCGAGTCCAACTGCCATGAAGAAGTCCCCGCATCCAGCAAAATTCCATCCACCAGTCCTGCCCCGGCTGTTTCCAGAATGTCTGAAAAGGAATCGTAGTCCCCGCGGAATGCCGCCAGATGCCCCTGCCAGCGCTCGTCGTCTTCCATTTCTCCTGCCACAGCTAGGGCATCGGCGTCCCGGTCCATCGCCATCACGTCCGCCCCTGCGGCGATCAGGCGCCTCGTATGCCCCCCCCCTCCAAAGGTCAAGTCAAGGTATAGCTTACCGGGTGCAGGGTCCAGCCAATGGGTCACCTCATCCGCCATGACAGGCACGTGATAGATGGATTCAGGATCCTCTGCATTTTCGCTCATAAATGATTCACCGCTGGAACTCTGCAGCGCGAGCTTCAGCCGACGGCTTAGCCTCGATCTCCTCGCCATGGCTGTGAGCAGTATCGCCTCTCTCCTCATGCGCCATCGTTCGCAAACTGACTGGATGCCACGCCCGGGCTTGATGCCGCTCCTGAGCAGAGCCCGCAGCGCGCAGCGGGCTGAAAATTCCATTATTTCCCATGACATGGCGATAGGGCGGATTGGTGGTTTCTCCCAGAACAATCCAAAATAAGGCCATTGCTTTGCCCGTTTGTGTCCCAATTTGCCAAAAATTCACTCCATTTTAAGCATTCAGCCTGTGTGGTTGCTTTAATGGAAAATGGAAGATTGGAAATCATGGACTCTGTGGATTTACTGGTTATTCATGCAACTATGATTACTCTTAAAACAGCCATTATTCAGGGTCAATAAATATTTTAGTGGTTTGATCTTGTAGTGTAGTTATCACGGAAACTGGTAATTTGAATTCATATTGCACAAATTATCAGGAAAAGCGAATAAAATTTTTCAAAAACTTTCAAAAATTGGATTGCGAGCAAAGAATTGGCGTCGAAAACCACAAATATTAAAAATTATTAGAAAAAACCGACCCCGCAGGAGCGCTGGCCATCTGGAGCGAATGCTTCCCCATCATCCCCGAGGGGCTGGAATGCCCGCCGCTCTGCCACGCCGGATTTTCCATGGAAAAGCTCAGAAGGTTTTCCCGTAGCGACGGCCCTCTCCGTCCCTACCGTTATCGTCTATGCGAGCGATGGAATCGGCGAGGGCGGACGACAGAAAGTTGGGAACTACGCTCCGGCGAAACCTGAACTCCAAAGTCCGTGTCTTCATTTTTCTGTCCTCAATTTTTCTTTCGTAAATCATGGCGCGGTCCATCCAAC
>JAYVJI010000529.1:0-4001 GCA_043769435.1 Verrucomicrobiota bacterium | reverse complement strand
TGGGGCGCTGCAGGCAACCGCCCCCGCCTCGGCTCGGTGGGGTTCAGCGTGCCGGGGACGTCCAGCGCTCGCCTCACAAAATCAGGCTCCTACGTCGCGCTCCGCACCCTGCCGCGGCCCGTGGTTGCAGGTGCTCGCTCCTCGCTGTCGCCCCCCCCCGGCCCTCGCTCCGCTCACCTTCCACCACCGGCCCCGGGCCCGCCCCCTCGTTTACAAAGCTCCGCGCCCCGGCCTCCGGCACCAATCAAAGAAAGGCCTGTCCTTTAGTAATCACTGGTATCTCATAGGTCAATTGAAATTAGGCCAGTGATGGATCTTCAAATCTCAGTGCCCTCATGTGGGCATTCTCAGCAGCCGTGACTGGCCCATCCAAAGAGGGACCGGGGAAATCATTGTTCAAAGCAATCTGCCACGATCCATACATAGGATTTGGCAGCAGCACGAACTCCTGTCCTAGACGATCAACATTGGCACGAAGGCTAGCAAGCCGATCCGACATCGCATGGCTGTGATGATAGCTTTCTTCCCAGTCACTAAGGTTGTCGCCCACATTCAGAATCACTTCGTAGTTGCGCACCGAAGTAAAGAACTGCCTCTGCTCATACTTGTTCTGCAGTGACCAAGTCGCATTGCCCACCACAACGGTGCCCATCTTCTTCATGAAGAGATTGGTGTGCATAGGGTCATCGGAAGGAATCAGCGGAAAACCATGCCGTCCCAAGTCGGCCTTTGTAGCTTCACGCACCTCCGCATGGAGACGGCTCGTGACGTAAATAGGCTGCACTCCGAGAGCGACGATGCCGTCCACAAAAGTGCGTGCTCCAGGCACAACCTGCGTCTTGCGCTCATTGCACCAGTCTTTCCAGTTGCCGCTCTCAATGAAAGGCTGGCCGTCCCGAATCAGTCGCGCACCTGAAGCGGAGTTGTCCAAGAGTGTCTCATCCAAATCCAAAATGACGCAGGCGGTCTTTCCATGTGAGATATTGGCGAGATTGTCCTTCGCTTGCCTCAAGGCAAATCGGAACAACTGAGTGCACAGTGCCTCGTATTCAGCGGCGACTTGGTGAAAACAGGTGGAGTCTAGATTGTCGTGAAATTTCATGCGCGTCGGGACTGATCTTGATGGCTTGGCGGGCATTTACAAGTGATTTCAGGAACTAATCACCCGAAAGTCTGCTGGCAAGCCCGCAACCGGCAAGTGGAGCCCAGAGAAGATCGAGGAGTTTGTTGCCAAGTGGGTCCGTGACAATCCACAACGGACAGAGATTAATTAATTAACCTTGCTGCGACCAAGGGGGCAATTGGTGAAGGGGAAAGACTTCATCTTCTGTCCGTCATCGATATGAGGGAAGCAGCGGAGCAACAGCGGAAGGCAGCGGCCATGCAAACGGTGGCGGCCGGACTTAATTCAGCGGCGGCCTCAATGGATCAGTCGGCGGCAGCCATGCCATGAACCAGTCGGCAGCACTCTACCGACCACCAATTTACATTGCCCCAGCTCCTTCATACAATACTATCAGCCAACACGCCACATTAACCTGCAACCGACCTATGGCGGAGGTTACACAGGAACCATCCGATAATGGAAAGCCAGCCATACCAATTAGCAATTAGGCGAACAAGATCACCGCAGCCAACCAGCTATGTTATGTTAAAGGTCCACAGCCACTCACCGATCCGCAATGGGAGGCACTAAAAGAGTTAAAAGAGTTGGGATATCTGGCGGCAAAATCATGCGCAGTGTGACTAATGCTATAATTTGCGTAACTATTACGTTACTTCATGCGTAAGCCCTGGCCATTGCCTGACCCATGTTACCCAGTGGGGGAGGTCGCTTTCCAGAAAGCTGCGGCCGGGGCTTGCGCAGGTGGCGGGGTCAGGATTGATGCAGGAGAGGATGTGACCGGACTTCCAAATGGAGGCGTGGGGATTGGCGGGGCCTACGAGGAGGGGGTTGGACCATGTGTGGAGGCCGAGCAGCCTGGGTGTCAGGGCGGCTGCGATGTGCATGGGGCCGCTGTCCACGCTGATGACTGCATGGGCTTTCCGCATGAGCCAGACCAGCTCAGGCAGGCTGGTGCGGTTGAGCAGGCTGGTGGTGTTGGGCGGCAGGGTCACTCCCTGCATGTGGGTGGTCTCACAGCGGCCGGCTAGGAGCACGTGCAGGGGAGCGAGGAGGGTGCAGAGGCGGGCCACCAGCTCTGGGCTGAGGGATTTTCCTTTTCCCCGGCTGAAGGGGTGGAGCAGGAGGAACGGGCGGGGCAGATGCAGCGGGTCCAACGCCTCTGGGCAGCGGCCCGATGGCAGAGGGAAGGCGAGGGGGCCGGAAATGTCTGCACCGCAGGCTGCGCCAAGGGTGAGGTAGCGCTGCACGGCATGGGGCTGGAGTGTGCTGCCGCAGTCCACTCTGATGTGGTGCAGCCAGCGGGCTCCTTCCCGGCTGTCGCTGAGGCCGACTGTAGTGCGGGCACCGGTGGCGCGGCTGATCACCGCACTGCGCAGGAGGCCCTGGAAATCCAGGGCGATGTCCGCGCGCGCACGGCTTCGGAGTTCCCCCAGCCATGCCCGGAAGCGCCGCAGTCCCCCCCGGCCACGAAAGGTGCTGCGGGGAAACGTGATGGTTTCATCCACGTCCGGGTTTTCCTCCAAGAGGGGAGCAAACTCGGTATTCACCACCCATGACAGGTGCATACCGGGCCAGCGCTGGCGGAGCCGGGCGACGGCGGGAAGGGTATGGACGATGTCGCCCAGCGAACTGGGTTTCACGATGACCACACGCGTGGCCTCCGCCATGAGGCCGGTGAGACGGGACGGATCCGCCATCCCTCAATCTGTGCCGTCGCGGCTGCGGAATTTCTCACCGATCCGTTTGAAGATCGATTTCTTGGTGCTGCCCGGGGGCTTGCCGGCCTCGTCAAAGGGAACGTCTTTTTCAAAGGTTGGCAGGACCAAGTTGCTGGTATTCGGTTCCGGTCTGGCAAATTGCTCCGCACTCGCTCCGACGACGCTGCGCTGGACTTCGTTGGCGGTGATGTCGACCATGTCGCTGGCATTCTCAATGATCCGGGCCTGGAGCAGGATCAGGAGTTCCCGCCGCTGTTTGGCTTTGGTGTTCGAGCCGAAGATGTGCTTGAAAATGGGGATCCGGCTGAGCACTGGGATGCCATTTCCGGATTTCCGGTCGCCATCGCTCAGCAGGCCGCCGAGGACGAGGATGGCGCCGTTGGGCACGGCGATGCGGGTATTCAGCGTCTGCGTGGAAATGGTGGGCACTTCTTGGCCACCGACGTTGGAGGATCCACTGATGCTGTTGTTTTGCTGATTGATGGTCAGCGTGATCTCATTCCTGGAGTTGATGAGCGGCTGCACTTGGAGGCCGAGGGTGACGTCCTCATAGCGGATGCTGGAGTTCACCGCGGTGGAGCCCCCGTTCACGACGCTGCTCTGCTGGGTATCTGGGATCGGGACGCGGTCGCCACTGGTGATGATCGCGGTCTCGTTATTGGCGACGGTGACGTGGGGCTTGGCGAGGAGGCGGCTGCGGCCCGTGGTTTCCAGAGCCCGGGTATAGGCGCTGAAGAGTTCGCCGGCGGCCAGGTACATGTTGAAGCCACTGGCGCTGGCGGGGAAGCCAGCCAGGGTGTCGAGGGTGCTGGGGTCGATGAAGTTATTCCCGCCGGAGCTGCGGAAGAGGCCGCCTGCGCTGACCTTCTGTCCGAAGACGCTGAGGTCCTCCACCTTGCGAAGAAAATCGATGCCGGTGCTGAGATTGTTATCGATGCCCATCTGGGCGATGACCGCATTGATGTGGACCTGATAGGGTCGCTTGTCCAATTCCTTGATGAGGCTATTCACCCGGTCGATGGAGTCAGGCGGACCGCTGACGATGATGCTGTTTGTCCTGGGGTCGGAAATGAGGAGAGTCTTGCCGATGGTGACGGACTGTCCTTGTTCCACAGCGCCGCCGGAGCTGGAACCGCCGCCGCCAAATCCACCACCGC
>JAYVJI010000528.1:0-7583 GCA_043769435.1 Verrucomicrobiota bacterium | reverse complement strand
GGCCGCGGCACGGCTACGTTTGACGGCCTCGCCATCGCCTGGAGTGTGGCGGAGCACCTGCATGATAACATCCGCTGCCGGGCAATTTTTGCCACGCATTACCATGAACTCACCGCGCTGAGCACGCGCCGGGAAGCAGTGAAAAATGCCAGTGTGGCCGTGCGGGAGTGGAATGAGCGCATCATTTTCCTCCGCAAGATCGTGCCCGGTGCCGCAGACAAGAGCTACGGCATCCAAGTGGCCAGACTGGCCGGTCTGCCGCAGCCGATCATTGACCGGGCAAAGCAGATCCTAACTCATCTGGAATCCACCAGCCGCCAGCCTGAGGATGGTGCCGCCGCCGGGGCTCCTGCTGCCGCAACGCGGATCCGGCGCACAGGCAGTGCCGCCGCTGTGGAGGGCCCTGTCACCAACCAGCCGGAACTCATGTTGTTCTGATGGACGAGTTGTTCGCAGCTGCAGACGGGGATGAAGTAGAAGCGGCGCCGCGCCCGGTGAAAGGCCCGAGGCCCGAGGCTCCGCTGGCTGCGCGCATGAGGCCGGAGTCGCTGGAGGAATATGCCGGGCAGCACCACATCCTAGGTGAAGGAAAGCTCCTCCGCCGGGCGGTGGAGGCGGACCGGTTCACTTCCCTGATTTTTTACGGACCACCCGGCACGGGTAAAACCAGTCTGGCTCAACTCATCGCGCGGCGCACGAAATCGAGGTTTGTGAATCTCAGCGGTGTGGAGAGTAATGTGGCGGACATACGCCGGGCAGTGGAGGCCGCAGAGAGCCTCCGCCGGCTCCAGCAGCGGAATACCACGCTCTTTGTCGATGAGATCCACCGCTTCAATAAATCCCAACAGGATGTCCTGCTGCCGTGGATCGAACGCGGAACGGTTAGATTCATAGGCGCGACGACGCACAATCCCTTCTTCTATGTGAACAGCCCGCTGGTCTCCCGCAGCCAAATCTTTGCCCTCGAACCACTCAGCGTGGAGGACATCGTCAGCGTGCTCCACAGGGCAGTGGAAGACCGCGTCCGCGGGCTGGGGCATATGAATGTGGAGGCGGATCCCGCCGCGCTCCGCCACCTAGCAGTGATGTCTGATGGAGATGCCCGCAAGGCGCTGACGGCGTTGGAACTCGCGGCTCTGACCACTCCTCCTGACGGGCAGGGCCGCATCGCGCTCACCCTGCTCATCGCGGAGGAGAGCATTCAGAAAAAGACCATCGTGTATGACGGGGATGGCGATGCGCATTACGATACGATCAGCGCGTTCATCAAAAGCATACGGGGCAGCGATCCCGATGCCGCCCTCTACTGGCTGGCGAAAATGCTGACCGCCGGGGAGGACATCCGCTTCATCGCGCGGAGACTGGTCATCGCTGCCAGCGAAGACATAGGACTGGCGGACAGCAGCGCGCTGCGGGTGGCCGTGGATGCATGGCAGGCGGCGGAATTCGTCGGTATGCCGGAAGCGCGCATTCCCCTGGCCCATGCCACGGTCTATCTGGCGACCGCGCCTAAGAGTAACAGCGCCTACGCCGCCCTGGGACTGGCCATGAAGGACGTGCAGGAAGGCCGCACCCTGGCCGTGCCGGAGTATCTCCGCAGCATGCACGTGCGGACTCAGGGCAGCGCAGAGGGACCGGCCTATAAATACGCGCACGACTACACAGACAACTACGTGCCGCAGGCCTACCTGCCGGAGGGCCGCTGCTTCTACTCCCCCAGCGGCAATGGTCAGGAACAACGGATCCGCGAGCGCATGGACTACCTCCGTCAGCGTTTCGAGACAGAGAAAAAGCGTCCCGCAAAATGATCACACTCAGAAATGTTAGCCGCCACTATCGTGAAGGATCTGGGCGGATGGTCCGGGCCCTCGACGGCGTGGACCTTGATGTTCCGGCAGGAGTATTCACCGGAATCACCGGCCCCAGCGGCTGCGGGAAAAGCACCCTGCTGCACCTGCTGGGCGCGCTGGACACACCCACCGGTGGAGAGATTCTGGTGGACCGCATCCCACTGCATACAGCGACTGAGCGGGAACGCACCTCCTACCGTCGCAGCACCGTGGGGATCGTGTTCCAGTTCTTTCATCTCCTGCCGGGGATGACGCTCCAGGAAAACGTCAGCCTCCCGCTGGTGCTGGCCGGCACAGGAGAAAGAGAAGCCGCCGGCAGAGCCGCTGACCTGCTGAAACTGGCAGGTCTCCATGCCAAAGCCACGCGGCTGCCACATGAAGTCAGTGGTGGAGAACTCCAGCGCGCTGCCGTCGCCCGCGCCCTCATTCACCGGCCCCGCCTCCTGCTGGCAGATGAACCTACCGGCAACCTCGACAGCACGAACGCCGCCACTGTCATGACGCTTTTTCATAGGATCCACCAGGAAGGCCTCACCACTATCCTCATGGTGACCCACAGCCCAGCTATCGCGGAATCCCTGCCGGGATGTATCCGCATGGCAGATGGCAGGGTCGTGTGACGCATCACTAACCGGTCACACCCTGTGGGGAGTCCCTCCCCCCCCTTCTTTCTCCCTGATTGAGGGAGAGCCGGCGAACGGACTCGAACCGTTGACCTGCTGATTACAAATCAGCTGCTCTACCAACTGAGCTAAGCCGGCGAATGTGGATGGGCTTGATCTAAGCCTGAATGCAGCGCGCTCAAGCTGATAATTGCCTGCTCAGCAAAAAAGATGTCGCCCTGCTTCATGGGGCCTGTATGGAAGAATGGTGCGACGGGCTGTTGGCTGTGGCGCGGGTTGAGGCCCAGGCTTGGGGGCGCATTCAGACAGGGACCAGCCGCCATCAGCGACAGAACCTCGCGCTTGCGTGTGCCGGTGACGGCAGCAGGCAGGTAGCCCGGCTGCTGAGGAAAGCACCGTTGTTTGCACTGTGGATACTATGTCTCTTTCATTGCTCGTTTCTTCTGTCCTGCCGGTTTTTCTGCTCATGGGGGCGGGTGCTTTTCTGCGGTACCGCGGGATGCTTAGCGCTTCGGGAGACAGTTCCCTGCTGGCGTTGACGGTGAACGTCACCTATCCTTGCCTGATCCTACGCAGCATGGTGGGCAACGCCTCTCTAGACAGGCCGGAAAACCTGTATGTCCCGGTGCTGTGCGGTGCGGGATTCATGATCGCGGGCGGAGCTGTGGCTTTGCTTTGCGCGCCGTTTTTTGGCCTTCGGGAGGGAGTCGCCCGCCGGACGTTTGCCATGGCGACCAGTATCCAGAACTACGGCTACCTGCCCATACCGATCATGCACTCCCTGTTTCCCGGAGATGAGTGGCGCGGGGTGCTTTTTACCTATACGCTGGGGGTAGAAGTAGTGCTCTGGACCCTCGGCGTATGGGTGATGAATCCCGCAGCGCGGGCGCTTTCCCGGCTGTGGAGCCCGGTCGTGCTGTCGATCATTGGCGGAGTGCTGCTGCATTTCATGCCCGGCCGGGAGTGGCTGCTGGACAGCTCTGCAACCGGCCTCATCGCAGGGGCGGTATCCCGGATCGTGGGGCTGCTGGCGGACTGTGCAGTGCCGCTGGGATTGCTTGTAGTGGGGCTCACATTTTGTGATCTCCTCCAGCGTCCCCGCAGCAGCGAGGCATTGTGGCCGGTGGCTGCCGGTGCGCTGCTCATGCGGCTGCTGGTGTTGCCGGCCATCATGATCGGCCTGCTTTTGTTGCTGCCGGCCGCGTGGGTCACCCAGGATTTCAGGAATGTGATCGCCGTCCAAGCGGCCATGCCCGGTGCTGTTTTTCCTATGATCATCGCCAAGCTCTACGGAGGCCATGAGGCCACGGCGCTGCGCGTGGTGGTGGTCACCACCCTGGCCAGTATTATCACTATTCCGCTGGCTCTGCAGGTGACGCTGGCTTTCTGTAAGGCTTGAGCCTACTCTGAGCGCTGTGATCGCTGGAACACTGCCCGCGTTCCTGCCCTGCGACGCCCGCGCGGCAGGTTCTCGGAAGACTCTCTACTGCCTTCGCCACCTTTGCTTTCCATGAACGACACCGCTCCTCCACCCGTACGCGAATCCTCACCGCTTTGGCCGTCCTTCTGGGCGGACGTGCCGGTCGAGGATCGAGCCCCCATGCGGGACGTCCTGGCGGAATTACTGGGCCGGGGCGTCGTCCTAGGAACGGAGGGCAGCGGGCGGGAGTTATTCCTCCTCATCCGTGATCACTATCAGGCGCACATCTCAGACTACCTCGCGCCGCTGGGGCTTGAATTGGTCGTGGACGACGACACCTCCATGCTCCAGGCCAGACCCAGGACGGAGTCATGCCAACTGCTGGCCACCTTCACCCGGGATGAAACACTGGTGATTTTGGCCCTCTGGAGGATCTGGGATGATGAGCAGTCTACCTGCACGGCCGCCACGGTCATCATCTCCGTGGATGATCTCTGGAATCGGCTGCGCCTGATTTTTGACAGGATCGATCCGCCTGAGAAATCACAGCTGGACAGCATCCTGACAAGGCTGCGCCGGCATCGCTTGGTGCGGACCCACAAGCCCGAAGGCATGTCCCAGGCCGGAGAAATGCAGATAGAAATCCTCGCCAGCCTCTCCCGGGTCATCCCCTTCGATGACCTCGAATCCTGGGTGGAGCGGGCTGACCTCTGCCAGCCCGCCGCACCGGGAGATGGTCAGGGCTTGGCGGCAGAGAATGCGTAGAGCTGGCTCATCGTTTGGATGTAGAGCACGCCGTTAGCAAATACTGGGCTGGCATAGATACTGCCCGGGAAGTCGATGATTTTTTCCTTTTCCAGCGTTTTGCCGGCTTTCAAAATGTGCAGTTCCCCTTCTTCATTACCTATGTAGAGACGGCCATCCACGTACAGCGTACTGCCCCAGATGTGGCCCTTGGTGTCATAGGTGGATAGCTTGGCGCCGGTTTTGGCATCCAGAGCGTGGACCAGCCCGGAGTAATCCGCAACATAGAGCACATCATCGACTATCGCTGGCGTGCTGACACTGCGGTTGATCTCTTTATATGTCCAGACGGCCTTACCGCTGAGGTCTCCCGTCTGCGTGGGGTCGATACAGCTCAGACAGCCCTTACCCTCCCCGTGCTCCGGATCCTGACCCACGTGGGTGTAGATTTTATCCTTATAGATCACTGGGGTGGCGATGATTTCGCTGGGGCCCTCGTATGTATTGTAGGCTCGCTTCTTTTCGCCATCGAACCGGTACTCCTTGGGATTCGCATCGTAGCGCCAGTTCTCCTTGATGTAGTTGAACTCCTCACCGCCGTCCTTCTCGGAAGTGAAGCTGAGATCGTAACCATAGCAAAACCCATCGCCACCTCCGAAGATGACCTGCTTTTTCCCTCCTATGACCGCCAGCGCGGGGCTGGACCATGAGCAGTGCAGGCAGCGCTCGCTCACTCCGCTGTTCTCCTCACCCAGCAACTTCCCTGTCTTCCTGTCTAGGCAAATCAGACTCGGGGACTTCGGGGAAGGGATGTTGGTGTGCGTCCAGTCCACGCCGTTCGAGGTGGTCACGTAGACCCGGTCCTCCAGCACCAGGACGCTGTTGGCCGTGATGTTGTGGGGGAATACCCCGCACTCCTCGCGCATGTCAAAATGCCACACGATGTCAGCATCGGTGTCGCCGGTCTTGTCGATTTTGTTATCAGGGCTGGACAGGTATCTGGCTTCATCCTGAAACCCCTCATTCCCATCCCGCAGGCCTTCCATGTCCACGCAGACCACCTCACAGCGGTTCGTCGTGACGTAGCAATACTTGCCGGACACTGCGGCCGTTGAGCACATACCCAGGTATTCCCAGTCCGAGACTTTGCCTGTTCCCAGCTTGGGGGAGGCCAACTGCCAGATCATTTGCCCGCTCTTCTCGTCCATGCAGAGCAGTATGCCCCGGTCTTCTGCGGTGACCTTACCAGTGTCCTTAGCCTTGATCTGATATTTGGAATCAAAGGGATTCTCATTGTTCGTGCCCAGCAGGAGCTTCCCGTTGCTGACCACAAGGCTGCCGTAAGACTGCGAGCCTAGGCGGGTGGCAAATTTAAGGTTTTTGGTAGTGGCCATATCGACCTCATCCTTGCCCTTCAGTTTCTTCCCTGGATCAAAGTCTTGGACTACGCCTTTTTCTGTGGAAACCATGTTACGGGATTCCGATCCAGCCCACATCGGCCAGTCGGCCAGTGAGACGGTCACAGAGAAAGCGATTACGGTGAGTGCTAATTTCATGAAGAGAATACGGGATGTGATGGTGCCTGATACAGGTGGCCGCTCCTATACGCAGCGGAAAGGGCGGATCATTCAACCGCCGCTCAAATGGCGCAAGCGCCCTCCGCTCCCGCACTTGTGCAGGTCATCCGGCCGTGCTTTTTATCCTAATGCCGCGTCCCTCGGGTTCACTCACCGGGACGCCCGCATCCAGCGGGGTCCAGCGGGCCTTCCTCCCTTCGCTCGCGCTCCGGAAATCATAAGCGCTAGGGATTCACCTCGCGGCTCATCGCTATCGTGGTTAGCAATTCCTTACCCTCCTTCCCCTTCAAGCCGCCCAAAGTAAAAAACCCGGTATTTTTTTCCGTCGTAAATTTTCTCTCCAGCACTTGCTCGGCGATCTCTGGCTTGTGTCCCTTCACCTTTGGTGGTCCGGAGATTTCGCTTATCTTGAGACTGACCTGGTGGACCATGCGGGTGCCGCCGACGGGTTGCGCTAGGAATTCTAATTGGGTGCCGAGCCTGACGAAGTCCATGTTTGCAACAGGCGTGCTCATGCCAGTCACCAGCGGCGTCTCCAGACGCTGCTTCACGATGGTTAGCAAATTTTCGCCGTAGGCTACTCCCTCCTCTGGCCCGGTGAGGACAAAGTCGTCACATGCCTGCTCGCGCAGCCGCAGCCAAAGCCGCTTGGCGAGCCACACCAGAGGATGAAACCAGAGCAGACAGATAGGGATGCGTATGATCCAGTTTCCCAGCGCATCCCAGCGCCGGATGTGGGCCAGCTCGTGTCGCAGCACCTGGTGAAGCAAGCTGTCAGGCCATGCCCGGGCGTCCTGTGGCAACAGGATAGCAGGACGCCAGATGCCCCACGTGCCCGGCATGGATTTAGCCGGTCCATACACCAAACGAATGGACCGCTGAATGCCAAACGCGCTCCGTAATTCCTCCAGCACGGGAAGAGTGACTGCGGACTGAACCCGTAGTATCCTTCTCTGGCGATGTCGGCGCAGGCCACCGGACACCACACCAACGGCAGCGATGCAGGAACCCGCCAACCACATTCCCAGAAGGAGCTTGGGCACATCCAGCGAGGTCCGCACGGACCCCGCTGCCGGGGATGCGATAGTGCTTTGCGCTGGTACTACATTCAGCACAAAGGGCGTCTCCTGAGGCCATGACGACAGCATCTCAATATCGCGAAGTTGACGTGTAAATTCCCACCGGCTCAGCGGCGCCAGAGCTAAGAGCAACGGAAGGCCCGCTATGGTGAGCAGGACGATGTAACTGCGGAGGCCTGCTGAAGCCCGCGCGGCAGCAAGGCAGGCCAGCAGTCCCACAGCAAGCAGGAAGGTGGCTTTAAGCCCAAAATCCGCCCAGAATAGAAAACCGGGTGAGCCTGAAAAGTCTG